>CAUJGC010000109.1 GCA_963169075.1 Myxococcota bacterium | reverse complement strand
GGCAGCGTCTCGTCCGCCGCCAGCGCCTCGCCGTTGGCCGTGAGCGACACGGAGCTGGCGTCGGTGGTGCTCCAGGTCAGCGACGCCGTCTCGCCGCGCGCGATGGCGGTCGGGCTCACCGTCAGCGCCACCGTCGGGGCGTCCTCGGCGCCGGGGGCCACGACGACGCTCACCTGGGCGGAGGCGGTCGTAGGGCGGAGGTCGCCGCCGGGGTTGTTGCGGGCGGTCAGCGTGTAGGTAGAGGTGCGGCGAGGTGTGATAACGGCGCTGCCCTGGCGCGCGCTGGCGCCGGGGAGCTGAAGCTCGACGCTGCGGTCTTCGGCGCGGATGGTGATCTCGGTGGCGTCGCTGACCGCCCAGGTGAGGGTCGTCTGCTCTCCTGCGGCCAGCTGCTCCGGGGTGGCCGCGAAGGTCGCGATCTCGGGTGTGGGTGCGTCGGTGATCGTCGCCTCGGTCGGCGCGTCGTCGTCCTGGCAGGCGGCGAGGGGGAGGAGGACGAGCGCGGTCCAGGCGAGGAGGCGCCGGGAGAGGGGTGAGCGGGTGCTTCTCATGGTGGCTCGGGGGATTGGCTTTGGGGGATCAGGCGCAACGCCCGGCTCAGAGTAGGAGGGGGAGGTGAGGGCGTCAAGGGCCATCCCGGGACCGTGATCAGGCGTTCCCCTTGTGGTGTCTGAGCGGCGCGCCTATAGTTGCGGGTCCCTGGAGTGTGCTGTGGACCAAGGGACCCAAGTTCAGGTATCAAGGCGTCTGCCCTCGGGGCGAGGGGTGGCGTGAGGTCAAGCGTGGAGCGGGAGGTGAGCGTGGTCGCGACCTTGAAGCTGGGAGATGTGGAGCGCGCCTGGGAGGCGCGCGATCCCTCGTTGGCCTACCTGGTCATGGAGCTGGCGCGGAGCGGGGACGACACCCCGGAGACGCCGCCGCGCGAGGGCGCGCTGACCTGGGCCACCTACCAAAATGAGGTGAGGAGCTGGAGCTTCCGGCGCAAGACCCGCGAGGAGCAGGCCCGCTACCGCATGGACACGCTCCGCGCGCTGGAGGCCCCGGACGCGGAGGTGCCGCTGCCGGATCGGCTGCGCCTGCACACCCTGATCATGGAGCTCTGGGCCGACAACGGGGCGTGGGCGCGGCGGATGCTGCTGGAGATCATCGCGGGGGTGGAGCTGCGCTACGGCGTCTGGCGCGCGCTCAAGCAGATCTTCAAGGCGGCGGAGGCGGCAGGAGACTGGGAGATCTACGGGGCGCTCCTGGCGCGCCTGGACATGCTCCAGGCGCGGCGGTGGGGCTTTGCGGAGGTGAGCGCGGCCACGCTGGCCTACCTGGTGCGCCGCGGGTGGCGGCAGCTGCGTCGGCTGGCCGTCTCGATGCCGTCGAGCTACGCCGACGCGGCCTCGTCGGTGCTGGCCTGCTACCCCGACGACACGAGCTGGGGCGGGACGTGGGTCGCGAATCACATCTTCTTCCACGAGACCAGGAAGTACAACCGCAACCGCTTCAAGAGCTGGGGGTTGCCGTCGTCGCTCATCAAGCAGCGCGCCTACGGGGAGCTGTGGCAGCGGAGCCCGCGCCCGCTCTTCTCGCTCCTGGAGCGCGCGCAGAGCGAGCACGTGCGGCGCTACGCCGCCGACGCGCTGCGGGCGGACTTCCGCGCCAGCATCCGCGAGGTGGAGCCGGCGTGGGTGGCGCGCCTGGTGGGGCTGGGGTCGGCGGTGGTGGACGAGTTCGCCGTCTGGGTGCTGGAGAGCGTGCCCCGCTTTGAGCAGGCCGCGTTCCGTGAGCTGGGGCTCCACGAGGCGGCGCTGCGGCTGCTGGACTCGCGCTCGACCAAGGCGCAGGAGTACGCGGCGAGCTACGCGCGGGCCCACGCGCGGGATCTGCCGGTGGACGAGCTGGTCCGCCTGGCGGGCTCCAGCACCGAGGCGGTGTCGAAGCTGGCCACCGATCTCCTGGGCGAGCGCGACCCGCGGGCGGAGGTGGGGCTGGACGCCTGGGGGCTGCTCCTGGAGCAGAGCCGGAGCCACGACTTCGCGGCGGGGGTGCTCCGCAAGCACTTCGGCGCGCGGGAGCTGACGCCGGCCTGGTTCCGGGAGCGGCTCCTCTCGTCCTCCTGGCAGGTGCGGACCTTCGCCCAGAAGCACCTCCCGACGGTGCACCCCTGGCCGAAGCTCGGCGCGGGCTTCCTGCTGGACTTCTTCAGCGGCGACGCGCCGCGCGCGGAGCTGCACGAGTTCCTCATGTCCAGCCTGGAGCGCTTCGATGTGGACGCGCTGGACGCGGAGGCGCTCCGCCGCCTCCTGGTCTACCCCGCCGACGAGGTCTGGGGCGCGGTGGCCGCGTGGATCAACGCCGGGAAGGTGAAGGCCGAGCGCCTTGGGGCGGACTTCTTCAAGACGATCGCCTTCCACCTGAGCTGGGAGCAGAGCGCCTGGCTGGCGGACCTGAAGGCGCGCGGGCCGGCCTGGGCCCGGGACGTGGAGTTCCATGAGGATCGGAGCGCGCTGGCGCTGGAGTGGCTGGCGGACGTCCGCCGCTTCTCCCCCGACGAGCTGGGCTTCTCCTGGCTGATGCAGCTCGTCGAGCGCAGCGAGCCCCGCTACCACGACTTCGCCGTGGAGACGATGATCAAGAGCTTCGTCCCGGCGGACTTCGCGGAGAAGGCCCCGGAGGAGGCCGCGCCAGCGGCCTCCGCGCCGGCTGGGCCGGTCACCGTGGATCTGGGGGGGGCGAGCTTCCTCTTCACGGGCAAGATGGCGACGCTGGTCCGCAAGGACGCCGAGAACCAGGTCCGCTCCGCGGGCGGCGCGGTGGCCTCCGGGGTGACGGCGAAGCTGGACTATCTGGTCATCGGGGACGACGGCTCCCCGCTCTACGGCCAGGGGCGCAAGGGGAGCAAGCAGGTGGCGGCGGAGAAGCTGGTCGCGGGCGGCGCCCCGATCAAGATCATCTCCGAGACGGCCTTCTTGCAGATGTTGGCCGGTGAGGTGCGGGAGTTCTCGGCGGAGGACGCCACGGCGGGGGCTGCGCGCCTCTGGTCGATGGCGGTGGACGGCGCGGAGGACTCGCCGCTCTCGGACTTCGCCCTGACCTACCTGCGGCGGCACCATGTAGACATCGGGCTGGCGATGACGGATCGCCCGGTGGATCCCGGCGCCGAGATCCCGGCGGAGTTCCTGACCTTCGCCCGCGTGAAGCCGCTCCTCGTGAGCGCGCGGCCCACGCTCCGCGCCCTGGGGCTGGAGCTGGCGCGCTGGGAGCTGGCGCGCTGGGCGCCTGCGGTGGAGGAGCTGGTGGTGCTGGCGGAGAGCCCCTACGAGCCCGTGCGGACCCTGGTCCGCGACGCGCTGCTGGCGGCGGAGGGCCCGGAGCATCGCCGCATCCGCCTGGACCCGGCGAAGCTGAGCGCGGCGGCGGCCTACGCCTTCTGCGAGTCCCCCCGGGACTCGGCCCGCGAGATCGGCATGGCGTTGATCCAGGCCCATCCTCGCCTTCAGCTCCCCGAGGAGCTCTTCCGCCTCTCCGAGAGCCCGGATCGGCAGGTGCGGGCCTTCGTGGTGCGGACCCTGTGGTCGATGTACCGCGCGCGCGGCATCACCGCGGCGTGGCGCCCCGAGGTCCTCAAGGAGGGCGCCCCCGGCCGTCGCCGCGACGCGGCGCAGCCCGGCGTCGGCGCCCCGGCGCGCCCGGCCAACCTGCCCGCTCCGGCGCCGGAGCTGCGCGATTTTCTGCGGCGGATGCTCTACGAGCTGCCCCCTGCCAAGGCCGAGCGGCGCCCCGAGGACGCCGCGCCGCGCCTGCGCCCCCTGCCCGCCCGGAAGGCGAAGCTCGGGCTGGTGGAGGTGCTGCGCGACGTGGCGGTGGAAGACGGCGACTTCGCAGCGGTGGTCTTCCCGCTGCTCTCAGAGTTCATGGGTTCGGTGGGCAAGTCGGAGCGTGAGGCGTGCCTGGTGGCGACGACGCGTATCCGCAAGGCGCACCCGGCAGCGGCGAGCGCGGTGGAGGTGGTCTGATGGCGACAAACAAGAACCTCAAGTACCGGGGCGATCTGGAGGCGGGGGTCGGCTTCGGCTCGACGCTCCTCTTTGTGACGACGCACCCCGAGGGGCAGGGGACGGCGCTCTATCGCCTGAACGCCTCGACCTGGGCGCTGGACGCGTCGGCGCTGCCCTGCGGGGCGTCGGCGCTGGTCCTGGCGGGGGAGGAGGTCTTCGTCGCCGCGCGCGACGGGCACCTCTACGCCGGGGCGCAGGAGAAGGGGGCGCTGGCGCCGCGCGGCGCGGCGCTGGAGGCGCCGGCTGCGGCGCTGGCCGCGCTGGAGGGCGGCCGTCTGGCCGCCGCGTGCGGCGAGGCGGTGGTGATCGTGGCGGCGTCCAGCGGCGCGGTGTTGCAGCGGCTGGAGCTGGCGTCGGCGGGGACGTCGCTGGCGGCGGATCCCACCGGGCGCTGGCTGGCTGTGGGCATGGCCTCGGGGGATGTGGCGGTCTTCGAGGCGGAGGGTCAGCCGACCTTCGCGCCCTCGGCCAGCGCGCGCCTGCACGAGGGCGCGGTGGTCGGGCTCCTCTTTGAGGAGGAGGAGCTGCGCTTCTTCTCCATCGGCCACGACCAGCGCCTGCTCTCGACCCACGCCCGCGGGGCGCTGGAGGCGGAGGATCGGGGCAAGGGCGGCGGCCACGAGGATCGCCCCACGGCGATCCTGATGGGCCCCGGGGAGCGCTTCTACACGGCGGGCCTGGACGCGACGATCAAGGCGTGGCCCAAGGGGCGCAGCGGTCGCCCGGCGACCCAGCGCGACGAGCTGGCGCGGGTGGGCGGGCTGGCGCGGGTGACGCTGGAGGGGCGCAACCACCTGGTGGCGCTCTGCAAGGACAACACGCTGCGCTTCTTCCTCCTGGACACCCAGGGCAAGATCGGCCAGCGCGAGGCGCTGATCGCCGGGGCGCAGGCCTGGCTGGCGGCGGAGCTGGCGTCGGGTGACGTGAAGCGCCGCGAGGCGGCGCTCCAGGAGGCGCGGGCGTGGAGCGACGCCCCCTCGCTGGACGCCCTCTACAACGCGGCCAACAGCGACGGCGACCACGCGCTGCGGCGCCTGTCCGCCGAGCTGATCGCGGCGACGCAGCACCCGCGGGCGCTGAACCACCTCTACAGCCTCTTCGGGCATCGGGAGGAGGCGGTGCGCCGGGCGGCCTTCCAGGGGGCGACGGGGCTCCGGGGCGACGCGCCGCTGGAGCCCATCGGGCGCGCGCTGGACGCGGGCCACAAGGACATCGGGGTGGAGGCGATCCGCGCGCTGACGCCGCTGGCGAAGGCCGACGAGGTGGCCTTCGAGCGGCTGCTGGCGGCGCTCCAGGGCCACCCGGCGGAGGTCCGTCAGGCGGCGCTGGAGGCGCTGGAGGCGGTGACGCCCGCCGCGAGCCCCGAGGGGACCCTCCTGGGCCTGCGCTCCAGCCACGCCGACGTGCGGCGCCTGGCGCTGGTGCGCCTCTACCAGCGGGGGATGCTGGCGGAGGCGCGGGTGCAGGCGGCGCTGCGGCGCAGCGCGGAGGACAGCGACGGCGACGTGCGCCGCGCGGCCTTCCTGATCCTGGTCCTCTCCCGGCCCGCGCTGGCCGAGGCGCTGCGCGCCCGGGACAAGGATCTGCACCGGAGCCTCTACGAGCTGGAGCACTTCGGCAAGGAGCTGCCCGAGGGGGAGCTGCCGAAGGTCAAGGCCAAGAAGCTCGCCCTGGGCGAAGAGGACTGGCGGCCGCTCCTGGACGCGATGGCGAGCGGGAACCTGGACACCTGCCTGGCGGGCGTCTCGGGGATGGCGCTCCTGGGGGATCCCCGGGCGTTCGGCATCCTCCTCCAGCTCTCCCGCGAGCCCAGCGAGCAGGCCCGGGTCTACGTCTGCCGCGCGCTGGCCCAGCTTGGGGACATGCGGAGCGTGGATCGGCTGCGGACGATGCTGCGTGACGGCGCCACCTCGGTGCGCGACGCGGCCTTCTCGGCGCTGGCGGCGCTCCACGAGGACGCGCCGCTCAAGGCCGCCGAGGCGGGGCTGGAGGTCGAGTTCGAGGACGTGCGTCGCCGCGCGCTCCAGGTCCTCGCCCGGGAGCTGAAGGCCCACCCGGCCAAGAAAGGCGAGGAGACGCCGGCGGTGGCGCTCATCCGCCGCGTGCTCAACGACTCCTTCCCGGCGATCCGGGCGGAGGCCTTCAAGACGGTCCTCAACCAGAAGATCGGCGGCGGCGGCCTGGACACGCTGCGCTTCATCCTGCGCTCGGTGCACGCCGACGTGCGCCGCGAGGTGCTGACCGAGGCGATGGCCTCGGTGAAGGAGGCGTGGGCCTGGGGGCTCCTCCTGGAGTTTTTGGCTGATCCGGACAGCAAGCTGCGCGCCGAGGCCTTTGATTTTCTGGTCGGAAAGTCCAAGGGGCGGGAGCTGGAGCCGCTGGAGGCCGGGCTGCGCTCGCCCTACGCGGACATCCGCCTGAAGGCGACCCAGGGGCTGGTGGCGAAGCACAACAAGGCGAGCCGGGCGCTCCTGGAGAGCGCGCTGGAGGACGGCGACGCCTCGATCCGCCAGATCGCCATCGACGCGCTGGTGGTGGCTCGGGCGGAGGACGCGCTGCGCCGCGCCATGGGGAGCAGCCGCCCGGACGTGCGGGCCAAGGCGGCCTCGGCGCGGGCGCTCTGGGGGGATCGGGACGCGCTGGAGCCCCTCCTGAGCATCCTGGCCGAGGAGGAGCCCGAGGAGAAGGCGGCGAAGGAGGCCTGGCTGGGCCGGGTCCGGGTCGCCCTGGAGGGGTTGGCGGCGCTGGAGGACCGCGGCGCGGTGGCGCCAGCGCTGAAGGTGCTGGAGCACAAGGACAGCGGGCTCCGCCGGGGCGCGGCGGAGGTCCTGGCCTGGTGCGCGACGGCGGAGGACGAGGCGGCGCTCCAGGAGGCGCTGCGCCACCAGGACAAGGCCGTGCGCGCGCTGGCCGCGCTGGGGTTGGCGTTCATCGGGGTGTCGATGGCGACGACGATCCTCTTCTCGCCGGAGTCCCGCAAGGCCCTCAGCGACGAGCACCTCCTCTGCGGGGCGCTGGCGCTTGGCGAGGTGGCCGAGCCGCACCTGGTGGCCTTCCTGGATCACAGCGACGCGTCGATCCGGCGCCGGGCGCTCCTGGTGCTCCTCTTCCTGGAGGCGTGCGAGAACGACGGGGTGCCTGACCGCTGCCTGGCGGGGCTGGCCTCCAGCGATCACCGCACGCGCCTCATGGCGGCGCAGGGTCTGGAGGCCTTCCCCGACCACGCGGCCTTCCTGAGCTTCCTGGTGGAGCTGCTCAACGAGCGCGACGACAACAAGCCCTGGACGATCAGCGCCGAGATCACCGGCGCGCTGGGCGAGATCATCGCCCACGGCCCGCCGCGCCTCAAGGCGCGGGCGGCGATGCTCCTGGGGCACCTGGGGGCGGAGAAGCAGAAGGGCTTTGACGAGGCCTGGAAGCTCCTGCGGCGGCGCCACGAGGCGACCGTCGAGGGGCTGGTGGCGGCGGGCGCGAAGCGCGCCGCGCCGAAGGCGCGCTACACCGACGATCAGATCCGCCAGATCGTGTTCGGCGCCTACGTGGGGCTGGCGCGCAACCAGGATCGGACCTCCCACACCTGGTCGGGCGGCCCGCCGGTGAACCCGGCGCGGGTGCGTCAGACGGCGCTGCGCCGCCTGGAGGCGCTGGCGGGGGTGGAGGGCGGCTACAGGCTCCCGGCTCAGGCGACCTTCGTGCAGTCCCTCCGGGACGCCAACGCCGAGGTGCGGGCGCAGGCCTTCGAGCAGCTGGAGCGCCTCGGCGTCTCCGCCGAGGCCCTGGGGGCCGAGGCCCTGAGCGCCGGCATCATGGACGTGGGGGTCCTGGGGCTGAAGCTCCTGAGCGCCTCGGCGGCGGGCGGCCAGGGGGACGCGGTGCTGGAGGGGGTCATGATGTCCAACACCGACGGCCTGGAGCGCGAGGCGGCGACGCTGCTCCGCGAGCGCCAGGGCCTGGTGCCGACGGCGCGCAAGGCGCTGGAGGCGGCCTCGGCCACGCTGCGCGGCGAGGCGGTGAGCTGGCTGGTGCAGGCCGGTCCGGAGGACGCGGCGGCGGTGGCGCTGCTGCGGGAGGCCTGCGCCTCCCGCTTCAAGCAGGTCCGCTTCGCGGCGGCGCTCCAGCTGGCCTACCGCGGCGACGCCGCGGGGCTGGAGGTGCTCGGGGACAAGCTCCGCCAGGACGCCTACTACGAGCAGTACGAGACGGTGAACGCGCTCCAGCGGATCAACGCCCCGCGGGTGGCGGAGCTGCTCCTGGATCGGGTGCTCAACGACCCGGCCAAGACGGCCAACACCTACTACCTCTTCAACGCGCTGGGGCAGACCCGGAGCGCGGCGGTGGTGGAGCCGCTGCTGGCGGCGCTGGAGCGCCCCGAGCAGCGCTACGAGAAGATCAACGCCTTGATCGCCATCTCCGGCTTCGATCAGTGGAACCCGGATCCGGAGGACGAGGCGGCGGACACGAGCTGGGAGGCGCGGCAGCACCCGCGCCGCGGGGACGTGCTGGCGAAGCTCATGCTGCGCCTGAACGCCCTGGGCGAGCACGGCTGGTGGGGCACGCTCCTGCCCCACGCCCGCTGGTGCCGCACCGCCGAGGTGGACGCCGCGCTCACCGCGCTGGCGGGCTCCCCGCGCGACGACGTGCGGGCGCCGGCGGTGGAGGCGCTGGGGTGGCGGGTGCGCCGCCGCGGCGCGGCGGTGGAGCCGCTCCTGACGGCCCTCCAGCACGCCCACCCGGACACGCGCTTCTTCGCCGCCGAGGCGCTGGCGCGCGTGCAGCGCGCCGAGGGCCTGACGGTCCTGATGACCTCGGCGGAGCTGCTGGATCGCTTCGACCTGCGCGAGCGGGCGGTGGCGGCCCTGGGTGAGCTGGCGGACCCCCGGGCGCTGGATCTCCTCCTGGGCTGGGCCACCGAGGAGGAGCACGCCCTCCAGGAGGCTTCGGCGGAGGCCATCGGCCACCTGGGCCAGAGCGACCGCGCCGAGGCGATCTTCAAGGCGCTGGAGCGGCTGGCTCGCGGCGACGGCGGCGTGGCGCTGGCGGCCCTCAAGGGCCTGCGCTACTTCAACACCCGGGCGGCCTGGCAGCTCATCCGCGAGCGCGCCGAGGACACGAGCCTCTGGTTCCGCCACGAGATCATCGCCCTGCTGGGCTACAACGACGACCCCACCACCCGGGAGCTGCTCCTGCGCCTGGCGGCGGAGGAGGAGGACTGGGACAACACCGAGGCCGTGCGGGACGCGCTGCGGCGCCTCTACGGCCCCGACGACATCGCCCCCGATCTGGCGCTGGCGCGCAACGCCCTCTTCTGGGAGGACGAAGACAGCGACGCCGAGGTGCTCCAGCGGATCACGACCCGCGCCACCGCGGCGCAGCTCCTGGAGCTGCTGCCTCGCCTGGCGGCGGCGGACGCCCAGCAGCGCGTCCAGACGGCCCTGCTGACCCGCGGGGATCTGGAGGCGTCTGCGCAGGTGGCGGCGCTCTCCAGCCCGCACCCGGTGGTGGCGGAGACGGCGGCGCGCCTCCTGGGGCGCTCCCGTCAGGGGGCCGACGCGCTGGCGTCGGCTGGCGCCTCGGTCAGCGCGCGCTGGGCGGAGCTTCGCCTCCGCCGCGAGCAGCGCCAGGGCGGCGCCGACGAGCTGGAGGCCTGGACCAGCGCGCTGCGCTGGATCCTCTGGGCCCAGGGCCGCGCTGGCGGCGCCGAGGACGCGCTGGTGAGCGCGGCGCGCGCCCACGCGGGCATCTCCGCGTGGCGTCCCGTGCGTCGGGAGGCGATCTACGCCCTCCTGACCCGCGACGCGGCGGGGCCTGCGGTGGTGGAGCTGCTGCGGGAGCTGGCGGTGGGTGAGGACGCCGAGCTTCGGGCGGCGGCCTCCTCGGCCCTCGTCGCGCTGGACGCGGCGGCAGGCGGCGAGGTGGCGGCGCAGGTCGTCGGGGACCCCGTGGCGATGGCGCGCCTGGCGCGCGCTGGCGCCGCGGTGGAGGTCGCCGCGCGGAGCGCGGCGGCGGTGGTCCACTATCAAGGCGTGGCGCTGCCTCGCCTGGTGGCGGCAGGGGATCTGGCGGGGCTGCAACGCCTGGCGCTGGACGCGTCGCTCAGCGACGTGACCCGGAGCGGCGCGGTGGAGGCGCTGGCCCTCCTGGGCCAGCAGGCCGCCGAGGACACGCTGGCGAGCATCGGTAAGGACGAGGCCAATGAGGTCGAGCTGCGCAAGGCAGCCTGGCGAGCGCTCCGCCGCTCCCGGCGGCAGCGGGCCAGCGCGGCGCAACGTGCGGAGGGACGCGGATGAGCGGCGACGAGAAGGTGATCCCTGAAGAGGGCGGCGGCGAGGCTGAGGTGGCCCGCACCGGGGTGACGCTGGCCTATCGCGGGGCGAGCGACGTGGTCAACGCAGAGGGCGCGGCGACGCTCACCCTCTTCGGGGACCTGCGCCGCGCCCCGGTGCAGATGCGCGCGCGGGTCAAAGACCCCCTGCGCTTCCGGGAGGCGCTCTCGGCGCTGCACGCCATCGTGAGCAACGACGCGACCTACAAGCCCAAGGACCGGACGGCCTACATGGCCTACCTCCGGATGAAGAAGGCCTCCGCGGGCCAGAGCACCTGGGAGGCCCAGCGGGCGTACTTCGCCTGGATGGCGCGCAACGATCCGTCGGCCTTTCTCCTGCTGGACCCGGTGGTGACGGCCCACCCGGACGCGACCCTCTTCGAGGTGTTCAGCCGGGACGAGGGCCTCTGGGCGTGCCTGGCGCTGCACACCGCCGAGATGGAGCCCGAGGGCGAGCCGCGCTGGGGGACGACCAACATCGACTTCTCCGATGGCTTGTTCCAGGCCATCCAGCGCATGCGCTCCACCCGCACGACCCACCTCGCCGTGGGCCAGGAGGCCGTGAGCGTCCAGACCGAGGCGGTCGGTGAGACCCTGGAGAAGCAGATCGAGGTGCCCGACACCTGGCTCCGCGCCTTCCTCCAGGTCCAGTCGGCGGCCAGCCTCCCCATGGACCACTTCACCCTGGCGCCGCTGGACCTCTACAACGCCCTGCGCCACCTCCGCATGCACGCCGACGTCAAGCGCAAGCGGCGCGGCCTCCGCGTCGAGCTGATCCCCGGCGAGCGCCCCCGCCTCGTCCTGGAGCCCTGGGAGACGCTCATCGACACCCGAGGCGAGGTCTACCGCGGGCGACGCCCGCGCGTGGTCCGCGTCTGGGGCCGCCGCCGCCTCATGCTGGTGCGGCGCCTCCTCCCCTTCCTCGACCGCGTGGACGTCTACGTCCTGGGCAGCGGCCTGCCGAGCTTCTGGGTGCTCCGGGGCGAGGGCTTCGACCTCACCCTGGGCCTCTCCGGCTTCACCGCCTCCAACTGGTCCCAGGCCCTCGCCTTTGATCTCCTCCTCCCTCGCCGCCAGGGCGGCGCCGCGGAGCTGGAGAAGGTCCTGGCCTACCTCGCGGGCGGGGTCTGGGCCGCCAGCGCGGCCCAGATCGGGGAGGCCACCGGCCTCTCTGGCCCCACCCTCCAGGCCGCACTCCAGCACGGCTGCCAGCACGGCCGCCTCATGGTGGACGTCGCCCGCAACATCTACCGCCTCCGCCCGCTCACCGAGGCCCCCGTCGCCCTCGACCGCATCGAGTACCGCAACCTCCGCGAGCGCGAGGCTCACGACCTCCTCGTCCGCAAGGGCGCCGTCAAGATCGAGGCCGAGAACCGCATCCACGGCGAGGGCCTGGAGCTGACCGGCAAGGTCACCGTGGCCGAAGACAAGCGGGACTACCGACCCCAGGTCCTCCTCGAAGACGAGGGCCAGCCCCGGAAGGTCGAGTGCACCTGCGCCTTCTACCGCAAGAACGGCCTCAAGCAGGGCCCCTGCGCCCACGTCATCGCCCTCATCATGCTCCACCAGCAGGAGGAGGCCGCGCGCCTCGCCAACCCCGAGGCCGCGCGCCGCACCGTCAGCGTCGAGACGCGGACCTACTCCCGGCGCGAGGAGCGCGAGGAGCAGGTCGTGCAGCTCACGCTCCACCGCGCGCGCCTCAAGGTCCGCTGGGGCAAGCGCGACGCGGCGATGCGCGTGCAGAACCTGGTCTTCAACTCGGTGGATGAGGCCCGTGATGCCTACTTTGCCCGCGTCGACGAGCTCGAGCGCAAGGGCTATCTGGACGCGACGGCGGGATAGGGAGCGCTATGGCAACGCGAACACGATCCGAAATGCTCACCCTCTGGCGTAACATCCTCCAGGCGGGCGGCCCACGGGCCTACATCGACGCGCAGCTCCGCGAGCGCGGCTTCCTCGTGCAGCGCCGCGACGCGGACTCCATGAGCGAGCGCGAGCTCAAGCGCTACAAAGAGGAGCTGCGCGCCGAGTCCCAGGAGAAGCGACGCCTGGAGCGCGAGGCCTGGCAGGCCTACCGGGCCTCCCACATCGTCCACCTGGGCGAGAACGTCTACTTCAACGACGCCGACGACTGGGACCGCTGGGATCTGGCCGACGCCGAGGAGCGCCGCGCCGAGAACGAGCTGCCCCCCCTGGACAACCCGGCCCAGCTGGCCGAGGCCCTCGGGGTCTCCGTGGGCGAGCTGCGCTGGTTCGCCTACCACCGCGACGCCGCCGAGTCCGTCCACTACCGCCGCTTCACCATCCCCAAGGGGCGGAGCGGCGAGGAGCGGGCCATCTGGGCGCCGCTGCCGCGCCTGAAGGAGATGCAGCGCTGGATCCTGCGGGAGATCCTGGAGAAGCTCCCCGTCCACGGGGCCGCTCACGGCTTCCTGGCCGGGCGCTCCATCCTGACCAACGCCGCCGCCCACACCGGCTCCCGGCTGGTCCTCGGGATGGATCTCAAGGACTTCTTCCCCACGATCACGCTGCCGCGGGTCAAGGGCCTCTTCCGCAAGGCGGGCTACCGCGAGCAGGTGGCGACCCTCCTGGCGCTCCTCTGCACCGAGTCGCCCCGCGAGATCGTCCAGCACGAGGGCAAGACCTACTACATCGCCATGGGGCCGCGCTGCCTGCCCCAGGGCGCCCCCACCAGCCCCGGCATCACCAACGCCATCTGCCTCCGCCTGGACCGCCGCCTGGCGGGCCTGGCGGCCAAGCAGGGCTGGCGCTACACCCGCTACGCCGACGACCTCACCTTCTCCATCCCGGCGAAGGGAGGCGCCTGCGGCAGCCTCCAGAAGGTGCTCGGCGGCGCGCGGGCCATCGTCGAGGACGAGGGCTTCACGATCCATGATCGCAAGACCCACGTCGCCCGCTCGGGCGGTCAGCAGAAGGTCACCGGCCTGATCGTCAACGGCGACGGCCCCCCGCGCGTGCCCCGCGAGCTGCGCCGTCAGCTCCGCGCGGCCATCCACAACGTCGAGCACGGCAAGCCGCTCCGCGAGGGGGACTTCCCCCAGCGGATGGTCGGCTACGCCGCCTTCGTCCACATGACCGACCCCGAGCTGGGCGGCGAGCTGCTCGCCTCCTTCAAGAAGCTCTGCTGATCAGCGCGCCGCGCCGCTCCCCTGAGCGCCCCGGAGGCCCTGGCCTTTGGGGCGTTTGCTTTTGCGTTCCGCCGCGGGAGGTTATAGGGTGGCGGCGGCTCGGCCCCGGGCGCACCGGAACTGTATCTTGATACCCAGAGAGTCCCATCATGAAACCAAAGTATGCCTGTCTATGGATACTGGCGGCCCTGGCGGCGATGTCCGCCTGGAGCAGCCAGGCCTCTGCCCAGCAGGGCAACCGCGCCTTGATCTATCGAGGACAATCCAGCTATCAGGGCGGTGACTTCACGGTGCTGTCCAGCGCCCTCGTCAGCGCAGGCGCCGCGGGCGTGGACGTCGTCAGCGTCTCGCCGCTCCCTGGCAACCTCACCACCTACCGCCTCCTCTTCGTCATGGGCCCCGATCAAGGCCTCACCCTGGCCGAGCGGATGCAGATCGCCGCGTTCTACAACGCAGGCGGCACCGTGGTCGCCCTCGGGGACCACGAGTTCTTCGTCTCCAGCGCCACCGCGCAGCTCAACGAGCTGGCGATGGATCTCGGCGTGGCGACCCGCTGGATCCCCGCGCAGAACAACTGCATGGGGTGCAACGCCCCCAACTCCGTCGCTGACAGCATCCTGATGCAAGGCGCCGCGGGCCTCCGCTTCGCCTGCGCCTCCACCATCACCGGAGGCCGCGTCCTCGCTCAGGGCACCAACCCCATCCTCGCCGTGGACGGCCACTTCGTCGCAGGCGGCGATCTCAACATGTGGGATCAGACCTGCGACACCACCCCGACCGCGCTGGACGGCAACCGCGCCCTCTTCACCGCCCTCTGGCGCCACACCTTCCCCCCGACCCCCAACGCCGGCGCGGGCTACATGGTCAACGAGGGCGCCACGGTCAACCTCAACGCCAGCTGCGCCGAGGGCACCTGCGACTTCTTCCGCTGGGACACCGACTGCGACGCCCAGACCGTCTATGACGACGCCAGCGGCCCCTCCATCGCCTTCTCGGCCCTGAACCGCGACGGCCCCGGCACCTGCACGGTGCGCCTGGAGGCGTGCACCGCCCTCAACTTCTGCTCCACCACCACCACCACCGTCACCATCCGCAACGCGCCGCCGGTCGCGGGTCAGCAGCCCTCGATGGTCGGCGTGGTCGGCGTCCCCTACACCTACGCCCCAAGCTTCACCGATCCGGGCGGCCCCGCCGATCCCCTCACCCTCACCCTCACCACCTTCCCCCAGGGGATGGCCCTCAACGGCCAGACCGTCGGCTGGACGCCCACCTGCGACCAGCTCGGGAACAACGACGTCTCCCTCCGCGCCGCCGACGACGAGAACGCCTCCACCAACGTGAGCTGGAGCGTCCTCGTCACCGACACCGACGCCGACCTCGACACCCACCTGAGCTGCGAGGACAACTGCCCCCTGGTGGCCAACATCGACCAGCTGGACACCGACGGCGACGACATCGGTGACGCCTGCGACGACGACGACGACGACGACGGCATCCTCGACCCCGCCGACAACTGCCCGCTGATCGCCAACCTCGACCAGCTCAACACCGACCTGGACCCCCTCGGGGATGCCTGCGATCCGGACGACGACAACGACAACATCCCCGACGTGCAGGACAACTGCCCCCTCGTCGTCAACCCCAACCAGACCAACAGCGATAACGACCCCCTCGGCAACGCCTGCGATCCAGACGACGACAACGACGGCGTCCTCGACCTGCAGGACAACTGCCCCATCGACTTCAACCCCGGTCAGGAGGACCGGGAGATGGACGGCATCGGGGACGCCTGCGACGGCGACACCGACAACGACGGCATCCTCAACGCCCTCGACAACTGCCCCATCACCCCCAACTCCGATCAGCTCAACAGCGACGGCGACAGCCTCGGCAACGCCTGCGACGACGACGACGACAACGACACCGTCCTCGACGTCGAGGACAACTGCCCCATCCACGCCAACGTCGATCAGCTGGACACCGACAGCGACAGCCTCGGCAACGCCTGCGATCCGGACGACGACGACGACACCGTCCTCGACCCGCAGGACAACTGCCCGCTGATCGTCAACCTCGACCAGCTCAACACCGACGGCGACTTTGACGGCGACGTCTGCGATCCGGACGACGACAACGACGGCATCCTCGACACCGCCGACAACTGCCCCCTGGTCGTCAACCTCGCCCAGGGCGACCAGGATCAGGACCTGATCGGGGACGCCTGCGACGACGACCGCGACGGCGACACCATCCTCAACGCCCAGGACAACTGCCCCCTGGTCCCCAACACCCCCCAGCGCAACAGCGACGGCGACGCCCAGGGCGACGCCTGCGACGACGACGACGACAACGACACCGTCCTCGACACCGCCGACAACTGCGCCCTCATCCCCAACACCGACCAGCTCAACACCGACGGCGACGCCTTCGGGGACGTCTGCGATGACGACATCGACGGCGACACCGTCCTCAACGTCGATGACAACTGCCCGCTGGCCGCCAACACCGATCAGCTCGACACCGACGCAGACGACGAGGGCGACGCCTGCGATCTGGACGACGACAACGACACCATCCTGGACGCCGCCGACAACTGCCCCATCGTCGCCAACACCGATCAGCTCGACTCCGACGGCAACGGCACCGGCGACGCCTGCGAGGGCGACCGCGACGGCGACGGCGTGCTCGACCACCTCGACAACTGCCCCGACCTCGCCAACACCACCCAGGCCGATCTGGACGTGGACGGCCTCGGGGACGCCTGCGACGACGACATCGACGGCGACACCGTCCTCAACGGCGACGACAACTGCCCCCTCAACGCCAACACCGAGCAGGAGGACCTCGACGAGGACGAGCTGGGCGACGCCTGCGACCCCGACGCCGACGGCGACGGCATCGACAACGACGACGACAACTGCCCCTTCACCCCCAACGACGACCAGGCCGACCTCGACGGCGACGACGAGGGCGACGCCTGCGACGACGACCTCGACGGCGACACCGTCCTCAACGACGACGACAACTGCCCCCTCCTCGCCAACACCGACCAGCTCGACCAGGACGAGGACGGCGTCGGCGACGGCGGCGACGGCGACGACGACGGCGACGGCGTCACGGACGCCGAGGACAACTGCCCCCGCGACCCCAACGCCGACCAGGCCAACGCCGACGCGGATCGCCTCGGGGACGCCTGCGATGACTCCGACGAGGACGGCATCCCCGACGCCGGGGACAACTGCCCCGCCACCCCCAACACCGAGCAGGACGACCAGGACAACGACGGCGTCGGGGACGTCTGCGAGGCCGACGCCGACGGCGACGGCGTCATCGACGACCTCGACAACTGCTCCGGCGTCCCCAACCCCGATCAGGCCGACGGCGACGGCGACGGTGACGGCGACGCCTGCGACGGCGCCGCGCCCTTCAGCGGCACCGTCCAGGGCGCCTCCCTCATCGACTGCACCCAGGTGCCCCACCGCGCCCCGGCGCCCCTGGCGCTCCTCCTCGCGGGCCTCCTCGGCGGCCTCGTCGTGATCACCCGCCGCCGCGGGTGAGCGTGGAATAGTCGCGCGCTCCGCGCGTAGAGTGGGGGTCGCGGCGGGCTTGCCCTGCCGCGGCCCCCTCTGCTTTCAAGGAGCGCGCATGCACCCCCGCGCAGCACAGCTCTCCTCCTGGGCCCACGACCACCGCGACCGAGCCTACCTCGCCGCGCTCAGCCTCCTCCGCGACCCCGACGCCGCCATGGACGCCGTCCAGGAGGCCACCGCACGCGCCATCACCGCCGCCGACCGCTTCGAGGACGGCGCCCTCTTCTACCCCTGGTTCTACCGCATCCTCAAAAACCACTGCCTCGACCTCCTCCGAAGACGCCAGCGGCGCGGCGTCGAGGACGAAGAGGCCGTCTCCACCCTCCCCGCCCCCTCCGAGACCGACGCCCCACTCCTCACCCACGAGCGCGAGGCCGCCGTCCAACGCGCCCTGGCTCGCCTCAGCCCCGACCATCAGGAGATCCTCCACCTCCGCCACTGGCAGGAGCTGACCTACGACGAGATCGGCGCGATCCTCAACGTCCCCACCGGGACGGTGATGAGCCGCCTCTACCGCGCCCGACGCGCCCTCCAGGACGCCCTGGCCGCTGACCCCCGGTGGACCCCATGAGCAGCACCCCACACCCCGACGACGCACCCCTCTCCGAGCCCCAGCGCCTCATGATGCAGGCCCTCGACGGCTGCCTCCCCCCCGAGGATCAGCCCCGCTGGCACGCCCTCCTCGACGCAGACCCCGCCCTCCGCGCCGAGTTCCTCGCCCTCCAGGCCCCCGCCCAGGCCCTCGACGCCTTCCGAGACCGCATGCTCGTAGACCTCCACGCCCGCCAACGCCAGCGACGCCACACCCGACCCCTCGCCTTGCTCCTCGCCTTCACCTCCGCCCTCGCCACCCTCGCCAGCCTCGGCGGCGCCCTCGTCCTCCTCATCGCAGCCCCCGAGGTCCACCTCGCCGTCAAGCTCCTCCTCCTCGCCTTGACCCTCCCCTTCGCCCTCGCGTTCGCCTACACCCTCCGCGACCGCGCCCGCTCGGCGCCTCGCGATCGCTACACGGAGATCGACCGATGACAAAGCACCCCCTCATCACCAGCCGCGACGGCGCCGTCCTCGGCTTCCAGCCCCCCATCCCCGTCGTCACCACCCCCGACCTCCCCGGACACCGCGTCGTCCGCGTCGTCGGCATCGCCCGAGGCAACACCATCCGCGCACGCCACATCGGCAACGACATCATCGCCTCCTTCCGCGCCGTCATCGGCGGCGAGATCATCGAGTACACCCGCATGGTCGCCGAGAGCCGCGAGCAGGCCTTCGACCGCATGGTCGAGTCCGCCCTCTCCCTCGGCGCCAACGCCGTCATCGCCATGCGCTTCGAGACCTGCTCCATGATGCAGGGCGCCGCCGAGCTGCTCGCCTACGGCACCGCCGTCGTCGTCGAGCCCCTCCCACCCGACGCGCCTTGATATGACGCCGCGGCTGCGTTAGCATGAGGCGTCGCGGGTAGATCACTCCACACCTCAGGAGACAACCACATCATGCGCCCCACCGTTCGCGTCACCTCCCAGGGCTTCACCCACTGCCCTGCATGCAGCAACTTCATCCGCGTCGCCGCCGACGTCTCCGAGACCTCCTGCGACTTCTGCGGCGCCGCCCTCCGCGTCGAGGCCCGCCGCGCAGACCCCACCTTCGGCTCACGCGTCAAGATGGCCGGACGCGGCGCCCTCCTCGCCGGCGTCCTCATGGGCACCTCCGTCCTCGGCGCCGCCTGCGGCGAAGAGGAGGACACCGAGCCCACCGCTGACGCAGGCGTCGACGCCGAGGTCTTCAACAACGACAACAACACCCAGCAGGACTACGGCGGCGGCGGCTTCAACAACTCCAACAACCCCGAAGACGACGCCGGCATGGATGTTGAGGAGGTCCCCGACCCCAACAACAACACCAACGACTACGGCGCTGCCCCCATCAACAACGGCGCTGCCCCCGACGGCGAGTGACCCCCCGACCGCCCGGCGAGAAAACTCGCGCCGGGCGCGTCACATCTCCGCAGACCAGCCTCTCTCCGCGCAGGTGTTGCGGAGCCGAGGGCACCAGGGGCCCTCGCCCGCAACACGCTGAAGCCGCTCGCGTATCCAGAAGGGGTTTTCAACACCCCCTCGTTGTGCTCTATTGCTTGCATCTGGGTCGGGACACCATCTGCTGGAGCTTACCCGCATGACCACCTACATCGTCCGCGTCACCAAGCAGGGCTTCACACACTGCCCCGCGTGCAGCCGCTTCACCCGCATCGCCGCCGAGCTGGCGGAGACCACCTGTGACTTCTGCAGCGCCTCCCTCAAGGTGGAGGTCCAGCGCGCCGAGCCCACCTTCGGCTCTCGCGTCCAGGCCGCCGGGCGCGGCGCCCTCATCGCCGGCATGCTCGCCTCAAGCACCGTCTTCGGCGTCGCCTGCGGCGACGCCGAGGAGGAGACCACCGCCGCCGAGGAGGAGGCCAACAACCCCAACAACCCCAACAACCCCGACGACTGCGACCCCGACATCAACATCGAGTGCGAGGAGATCGAGGACGACCACTCCCAGAGCGACTATGGCGACTTCGGCTGGGAGGAGCCCGAGACCAGCTACCGCTTCGTCATGCTGGAGGACGAGTCCACCGACAACCTCGACGGCGCGACCCCTGGCGCTGACATCGACGCCATCGGTCTGGACGTGAACGGCGACACCCTGGTGGATCACTGGGCGACCACGGTGGAGGACTTCAACATCGGCGGCGCCAACAACGAGCACGCCGACTTCGTCCAGGTCCTCGGTGAGCCCGACGCCGATTGCATGGCCCAGAACTTCACCTCGCTGGGCGGCGCGGGCGACAACGGCGACAACTACATCATCGTCAGCTTCTCCACCTCTGAGTACATCCGCTTCGACTCGGAGGCGATCATCGTCGTCTGGGAGCTGGGCCCCACCAACTGCCCTGAGCAGACCGATTGGAAGGACGACGAGACCACCGTCTCCATCTCCATCTCCAGCGACCGCGCCTCCTTCATCCGCATCGGCACGGTTGGCACCGGCACCAACGCCGTCATCATCCCCTGAGCCAGGCGCGCCTCGCCAAGGCGTCGCGGGGGGGGGCTCACCAGCGCACCTCACCTCCGCAGCGCAGCTCTTCGCTGAAGATCAACATGGAGATATCGCGTCATGACCACCTACATCGTCCGCGTCACCAAGCAGGGCTTCACGCACTGCCCCGCGTGCAGCCGCTTCACCCGCATCGCCGCCGAGCTGGCGGCGACCACCTGTGACTTCTGCAGCGCCTCCCTCAAGGTGGAGGTCCAGCGCGCCGAGCCCACCTTCGGCTCGCGCGTCCAGGCCGCCGGGCGCGGCGCCCTCATCGCCGGTATGCTCGCCTCAAGCACCGTCTTCGGCGTCGCCTGCGACGACGTCGAGGAGGACCCCTGCGATCCCGAGATCGATCTGGAGTGCGAGTCCTTCGAAGAGGACCACTCCCAGAGCGACTACGGCGACTTCGGCTGGGAGGACGACTGGGAGGACGAAGAGGACGACGACGAGCTGATCGAAGACCACGCCTATCGCTTCGTGATGGTGGAGGACGAGTCCACCAACGATCTGAACGGTGCGTCGCCTGGCGCTGACATCGACGCGATCGGCCTGGATGTTGACGACGACGGCACGATAGACCACTGGGCGACCTCGGTGGAGGACTTCAACATCGGCGGCGCTGACAACGAGTACGCCGACTTCGTCCAGGTCCTCGGTGAGCCCGACGCCGGGTGCATGGCCCAGAACTTCACCTCGCTGGGCGGCGCGGGTATCAACGGCGACAACTTCATCATCGTCGGCTTCTCGAACGGCGCTGATGTGACCTTTGGCTCGCAGACGGTCATCCACATCTGGGAGCTTGGCCCCACCAAATGTCCCGGGCAGACCGATTGGAAGGACGACGAGACCACCGTCTCCATCTCCATCTCCAGCGACCGCGCCTCCTTCATCCGCATCGGCACCGTCGGCAACGGCACCAACGCCGTCATCATCCCCTGACCCTGGAGCCCGTTATGGCAGCCCGTCGCCGCGAGCACCTGAAGAACGTCGTCCGGGCCCCCAAGGCCGAGGACTTCGCCAACCCCCACCCGCTCTATGTGGTCTGGGAGATCACGCTGGCGTGCGACCTGGGCTGCCGCCACTGCGGCAGCCGCGCCGGGGACGCCCGCCCCGGCGAGCTGACCACCGCCGAGGCCCTCGACCTCGCGCGGCAGCTCGTCGAGGCTGGCGTCCGCGAGGCGACCTTGATCGGCGGCGAGGTGTACCTGCGGGAGGATTGGACACAGATCGCGCGGGTGTTGAGCGACGGCGGGGTCATCGTGACCGTCGTCACCGGCGCCCGCAACCTCACCGACGACGTCATCCAGCAGGCCCTGGACGCCGGGATCAAGGGGATCTCGGTGTCCATCGACGGCCTGGAGAAGACCCACGACGCCCTGCGCGGCGCCAAGGGGTCCTGGCGCGCCGCCGTGGACGCCTGCGAGCGCATCAGCCGCACGTCGCTGCGCCTGGGCAACAACTCCCAGCTCAACCGCCTCTCGGTGCCGGAGCTGCCCGCCCTGGCGAAGCTCCTGGTGGAGCTGGGCGGCAAGGCCTGGCAGCTCCAGCTCACCACCCCCATGGGGCACGCCGCCGACCGGGTGGACCTGCTCCTTCAACCCTACGATTACGTCGAGCTCTTCCCGCTCATGGTCTGGATGAAGCAGACCATCCTGGAGCCGGGCGGGTGCTCGCTCTTCCTGGGGAACAACATCGGCTACTTCGGACCCTACGAGCGCTTCCTCCGCTACGGCGCCGAGATGGGCGCCCACTGGACCGGGTGCAGCGCCGGCAAGTGGGCCGTGGGCATCGAGGCCGACGGCAAGGTCAAGGGCTGCCCCTCGCTCCCCTCCGGCCCCTTCACGGGCGGCAACATCAAGGAGCGCACCCTGGTGGACCTCTACGAGAACGCCCCCGAGATCACCCAGTTCAAGCACAAGACCCGCGACGACCTCTGGGGCTATTGCAGCACCTGCTACTACGCCGACGTGTGCAAGGGGGGCTGTAACTGGGTGTCCTCCACCCTCCTGGGGCGCACCGGCAACAACCCCTACTGCATCCACCGCGCCCTGGACTTCGAGGCCCAGGGGCTCCGCGAGCGCGTCGTCCGGGTCGAGCGCGCCCCCGGCCAGCCCTTCGACTTTGGCCGCTTCGAGATCGTCGTCGAGCCCCTGGAGGGCGCCGAGGCCCCCACCATCATCGGCGTCCCCCTGGAGCGCATCCAGGCCGCCCAGACCCGCGACCCCAGCCTCTGGAGCCGCGACGAGCTGGTCGCCGTCCTCCGCGTCCCCCGCGAGCCTCGCGCCGCCGAGACCCCCTCGGGTTGACGCCGACGCCGGGGCTGGTAGATCCTGCCCCGCGGCGCGTCTGGCGGAGGAGCCCCGGACGGCCCCCGGATCAAACCACAAGGCGAGGGAGCGATGATGCGCGGAGCGTGGCGGTGGAGCGTGGCAGCGGCGGCGCTGGTGTGCGCGGCCTGGGTGAGCGGGTGCGACAACCCCCGAGCGGACCTGCGCGGGGACGTGGTCTTCACCCGCCGCGACGGGGACGACCTGGTCCTCTACCGGATCCAGGCCAACGGCAGCGGCGAAGAGCTGCTCTACCGCCACACCGGCCAGCAGAACAACAACGTCCTCTACCCCGAGCTCTCCGAGGACAAGCGCAAGGTCTACTTCACCGTCACCCAGGGCACCGCCTGGCAGGCGATGGAGCTGGACCTCAAGACCCGCAAGGTCCAGCCCTCCCCCGACCACCCCCCCCGCATCGACGCCCGGCAGACCCACGCCCCCGACGCCATCGAGATCGATCGAGGCAGCGTCTACCTCAAGACCCCCGAGGGTCGCAAGCAGCTCTACTTCGAGAAAAACTACGACGGCAAGTTCAACACCGGCGCCAGCGAGGCCCGCTTCTCACCCGACAAGCGCCACGTCATCTTCCAGCGCTGCCCCGCCCTCCGCTCCTGCCGCATCCTCATCGCACCCGTCGATGGCAAGGACGTCATGACCCTCACCCAGGGACAGG
>CAUJGC010000108.1 GCA_963169075.1 Myxococcota bacterium | reverse complement strand
AGGGTGGCGAGGAGGGGGATGAGGCGTCCGAGCTGGGCTTCCTCGGGGGAGCGTTGGAGTTCGGCGCGGACGGCGTCGAGGACGGGGTCGCGCAGCTCGGTGCCGAGGCTTCGGGCGAGGCGGAGGAGGTCGCGGGAGCGTCGGCCGCGTCCTTCGGCGGCGATGGCCTCGACGAGGCGCCGGAGGGCCTCCTGGCGGGGCTCGTAGTCAAGCTCGGCCAGGGGGGTCAGCTCGGAGAGGGCGGTGTGGCGTCCGTCGTCGCCGCTCCGGGTCGGGCGCGCGGGGGGGGTGAGGGGGTGCGTGCGGAGGAGGGTGAGGGTGAGGCAGGAGGTGGTGACGGGGGTGGGGAGATCGACGTCGAGGCCGCCGGTCTCGCGGAGGTCGCTGAGGGTGAGGCGGGGGAGTTCGACGCGGACGGCGGAGCCGTCGCTGAAGGTGAGGAGGATCTCGGCGGGCGCGGCGAAGGCGCTGAAGGTGCGCTCGTCGCGGGCGAGGCCCGGGATGATGCGGAGGCCGCGGAGGGGGAAGGCGGGGTTGACCTCGGCGGTGACGAACTCGCCGAGGCCGAAGGCGGGGGCGCCCTCGACCCAGGCGGTGTCGGGGTTGCCGTCGTTGAGGTCGATGGGGAGGGAGACGCGGCCGCCGGGGCCGGAGCGGACGTCGCGGAGGTCGGAGCTGGCGGAGCGGAAGGTGATGAGGTCGGGGAGGTGGGAGGTGATGGGGGCCTGCCGGTCGAGGCGCGCGGTGACCTGGGGGGCCTGCTGGGCGCGGTAGGTGTTGAGGGGGGCGTTGACGAAGGCGCGTTTTTTGAAGTCCCAGACCCGGGGGAGCAGCTCCCCGAGGCCCGCGCCGCAGAAGAGGACGCGCCGGTCGAGGTCGGAGAGGAGGAGTTCGCGGGTGCCGTCGCCGTCGATGTCCTTGATCTCGACGCGGTTGCGCGGGTCGATGGGGTCGAGGGTGCCGGACCAGATGATCTCGAGGGGGCCGGAGCGCCAGGCGGCGGGGAGGGCGAGGACGGCCTTGAAGGCGTCGCGCTCGTCGGCGCGCGGTCCCTGGGGTCGGGACTCGAGGATGAGGGCGGCGTTGCCGTCGCCCAGGTCTTCGACCTGGAGGGAGGTCTTGTAGTCGCGGGCGAAGTCGGCGGACATGCGGAGGCGGGCGACGTCGCTGGCGGCGCCGCCGCGCGCGATGCGGACGTCCATGAAGGTGAGCTGGCGGACCTGGCGCTCTCCGAAGGTCTCGGCCTGGAGGTAGATCGAGGCGCCGACCCAGGCGCCGGGGCGTCCGGGGAGGGCGACCCAGTCCACGGAGTCCACGCGGTGCTCCTGGGGGACGGCGCGGGGGGGCTGCGGCGGCGCAGGCTGGGCCTGGGCGTCCCGGGGCGCAGCGAGGAGCGCGCCGCAGGCGGCGGCAGCGGCGAGGAGTGCGCAGGGGGCGCGGTTCATGGGGCTCCTCTCACGGGCGCGCCCCCAGGCGCGGTCGCTCGCCGGTGCGCTTGTAGCGGATGTAGTCTGCGAGGATCTTGCCGTGGTCGAAGCAGAGGGGCTCGGGGAGGTGGTCGAGGGGGAAGGCGCGGAGCCCTGCGGCGTCGTCTCCGGCCTGGGGGGTGCCCTGGGCGGTGGCGATGAAGACGACGCTGAGGGTGTGCTTGCGGGGGTCGCGGGCGGGGTCGGAGTAGGTGAGGAGCTGCTCGATCAGCTCGACGTGGAGGGAGGTCTCCTCCAGGGCCTCGCGGACGGCGGCGTGCTCGACGGACTCGCCTTCATCGACGAAGCCGCCGGGGAGGGCCCAGCCGCGGGGCTCGTTGCGGCGCTCGATGAGGAGGATGGTGCCGTCGGCCTGCTCGATGATGACGTCGACGGTGGGGGTGGGGTTGCGCCAGACGGGGGCGTGCTCGGACATGGTCGGCCCTTGCTGAGGGGAGCGGCTTGGGGTACCTCAACGCTGCTGTACACGCTCGCCGCGCCCAGTCGAGCCCACTATGGACCACCTCCCCGACCCAGCGCAACCGTGAACGCACCCGCCGCGCGGCTCAACGCGCCAGCGGGCTCCCCAGCCGGGCTGAGATGGGAGGAGGGCGTTGGGGAAGCCTCCCGGACGTTGGGGAAGTGGATTTTGCGTTGGGGAAGTGGCGCTCGCGTTGGGGAAGTGCTCCCGAGCGTTGGGGAAGCGCTCCCGAGCGTTGGGGAGGTTTATCCGAGCGCTGGGGAGGTTTATCCGAGCGTTGGGGAGGTGGATCCGGACGCTGGGCAACCCCCCCGGCCCCGTAACGTCTGGCCTGCTCGGCCAGACGAACGGTGCCGGTCCCCGCCGTGACGGCAACCCCCCCGGCCCCGTAAGCTCCTGCTGCGCTGCGCTTCGCAGGAGCAACGGGGCCGGTCCCCCCCGTGACGGGGGGACACCGACGGGATCGGGTGGGGAGGGTTGGGTGGGGTGGGGAGGGTTGGGAGGGTGGGGTGGGGAGGGTTGGGAGGGTGGGGTGGCGCGGCCCTTTGGGGCCGTGGGCGACCGTAGGGAGCGGGGAGCGCAGCGACGTGTCGTCGGTGCTCCCCCGGCATGGGGGGAGCCGGGGGCGTTCCTCCGGTGAGCGCAGCGAAGCCGGAGGTTACGGCCCCGAGGGGGTCGCGCGGCTTGGATCAGAACTTGATGTGGTAGTGGGGCTCGAAGCCGAGGGCTTCGCGGGCGCGTCGGGTGTCGAGGATGCAGGCGTCGCGCAGGAGGGTGCCGGCCTCGCGGGGGTCGAAGCGGGAGGCGCGGATGAGGCGGAGGAGGCGGCTGGTGGCGCCGAGGAGGGGGCCGGGGACGGGGACGCGGGCGCCGCCCGCCATGCGGATGAAGAAGCTGAGGGGGGCGACCTCCTTGCCAGCGACGTTGAAGGCGCCGGTGGCGTCGCTGTGGAGGAGGAGCTGGAGGGCGCGCATGACGTCGCGTGCGTGGATGGGGTTGACGATGGGGTCAAAGCCCATGGGGGTGGGGCAGAAGGGGGCCTGGAGGTAGTGGTTGAGGGGGCCGTCCACGTTGCGCCCGATGATGGGCGCGGGGCGGAGGACGGCGACCTGGAGTCCGTCGCCCTGGGCGCGGCAGAGCATGTCGGCGTCGACGCGGTCCTGGACGCGGGCAGGGGCCTCGGGGTCGAAGTTGAGGTCGGCGCCTTCGTCGAGGTAGGCCCCGGAGCCAGGGCGGATGGCGTAGACGAGGTAGCTGGAGAGGAAGACGACTCGCCGGACGGTGGTGGAGGCCTGGCACTGCTCCAGGAGGAGCTTGAGGCTCTGGACGCAGGGGGAGCGGCTGGTGACGGCGCCGGTGAGGGTGCGTCGCTCTTCGGGGAAGAGGGGTGCGTGGACGACGGTGTTGACCTGGGCGGCCTGGAAGTCGTCCGCGAGGAAGAGGTTGTGCAGCTCGCGGCCCTTGAGGGCGTCGGCGCGCTTGTAGAGGAAGCGGCTGTGGTCTACGTCGCGGAAGTAGTAGGGCTCCTCGACGACGTCCACGCCGACGATCTTCTCGACGCGTGGGTCGAGGAGGAGCTCTTCAGCGAGCTGTCGGGCCAGGGGGGCGGTGACGCCGGTGATCAGGACCCGTCGCTTCTCGGCGCTCGTCTCAGGCATCGCGTTCTTGCTCCGTCACGCGCCGAGCCCATCGACGAGGAGCTGCACCTCGCTCTGGAGCCGGTCGGTCATGGCCCGCACCCAGGTGGGTGAGGGGGGCGCCCCGGCCAGCTCGTCCGCGAGATCGAGGGGGGCGCCATAGCGCAGGTGCATCGCGCTGGGGAGGGGGGTGAGGCCCGCCAGGGTGATGCGGGTGAGGTCGGGCAGCTCGGCGCCGAGGCCGCCGCCGGAGCGGACCGGGAGGAGGCCGTCGAGGGCGCTGAGGGCGCCGGTGGCGACCATGCCGACGGGGATGATGGGGATCTTGTGCTCGACGGCCAGCTCGACGGCGCGGGTGCCGAAGGGGAGGAGGCGCGGCTGGCGTCCGAGGCGTCGGGCCATGGCGCGTGCGCCCTCGGGGAAGGTGAGGACGGGCTGTCCCTGGCGGAGGAGGGCGGCCATGTTGTGCCGCGTGGCCCACACCGCGCCGGTGCGGTTGAGGAGGATGTTGAGGTAGGGGGCCGAGGCGAGGGAGGGATGGGCGAGGGTGCGGACGAGGCGCGGGGGCGCGCCCTGCATGAGCACGTCCATCACGACCATGAGGGCGTCGACGGGGAAGGGGGCGGCGTGGTTGGCGACCAGGAGGTAGCCGCCGCGCTGGGGGAGGTGCTCGACCCCGACGCTGCGCACGCGGAAGTAGCTCGCGTAGAGGGCGTACCACGCGTCCAGGGCCAGGCGGGCGGTGCTGACCTCCAGGCCGAAGGGGTCGTAGCCGAGGCCGCTGTCGGGCAGCTCCAGGCGCTTGAAGCGCGCGTGCAGGGACTCGGGGGTGGTCCACTCGACCGCCCGCTCCACTGCCGCGCGCCACCAGCCTTTCTCCAGGTTTCGATAGGGCATCGCCACCGCTCCTCACACTAAAACAAACCCCATTTTCGAGATCAGCAGGTTACCATGATGCTCTGGGACTCAGGATCTACGAGAGACGATGTGTTCTGGAGTTCCTGAAGCTCATCTAAGATACTCGGCACACTCTTCATCTGAGGCTACACAACCCATAGTTGTTGTCAGCTTCAGGTGAAGAGGGCCTTCCTCGCCATTTAACCCTTTAATTGAAAACAGCCAGCCCTTGCCCTCGTCTTGGCGCTGAACAGTTAGCTCTTCAAAGCTGATGTCTTCTATTGAGTCATCTTTTATTGTAAAAATAGAAGGGCTTTTGGTTCTGCCATGGCTGTAACATCTGTTTTCATGTGGACGTAGTGTGTACAGCCTGCCGTAATCAAATGGCCCAGGTATCTTTACATCAAATAGCCTGCCCTTGTGGTTGAAGTTAAACACAAGCTCCTCATGGGGGCAGTGGTCATTTGGGTATATATACAAGAGGCCATCTATATGTACTGGAGCTGCCGCCTCGTCAGGTGCGGTTGAATAGGCAATAATCAAAACAGACAGAACATCTTCACGGGCGGGGACATCATCTGGTTTTTGAGGTTGGTCCGAGAAGTATAAAGACCTCTCCCCCACCCATAAATTTCGAGAGAGATTTCCTTTTGCGCTTGAGATAAAAGCGGTCCCCTTTTCACCCGTCAACGTCAGGTGACCACCTAGAACACTATACGAGAGGAGATTTCCCTCACGGTCAAGACGCGCTGACACGAGGTATCGAGCGCCGACGTCCAACCTATCCGACGACTGACCATTGTAGGTGACATTCGGACGAAATGGTTGCCTGTAGAGAGATACACAAGTGTCTTCAGAGATGTTGATTTGCCCAATCACTTTCGTAACATCGCAAAATTTGTGCAGAACTGGGGGTCTGTCGTCAGATATTCTTTGATCCGTTATCTTGGCCAGAGTACCTGTGAACACAACAGGGCTTGTTCCGTTAAACTTTTCGATGAACGATTTTGTGCTTTGAGCCTCTGCAAAAAATCCAAAA
This sequence comes from Myxococcota bacterium, assembly GCA_963169075.1. Taxonomy (GTDB): domain Bacteria; phylum Myxococcota_A; class Bradymonadia; order Bradymonadales; genus CAUJGC01. Next base: position 1,007 of record CAUJGC010000108.1, on the reverse strand, counting down.
GCAAGCACAGCGATCGCTGAGGAGAGACCAGATAAAAGTTTAATGGTAGGTCCAACGGAAGGAGCAAGGTGTAGCGCAGGAGAGGGTGGGAGGTACTTGCCTCCAGTGGGATCGTGACCCGGGGGGCACAGCAGGAAGGGCCAACGGCCCAAGGGCTGTGCCCCTCGGGTCAGAGACCACGAGCGAGCGCAAGCCCTGAAGAACACGCGCGGCGTAGCGCCGCACTCAACGCTGCCTCCAGCCCTCTCCTGCGCCACGCCTTGCGAGGGCGTGGCGTGTGGGGTTCGTGAGCGAAGCTACTTACCTTCAGTGAAGGCGTCGCGCGGCGCAGCACCTGGGATGCGCCACGCGCGCATGCGCGCTGTGATGTCGAGCCTGAGCTCCTCGCGCGGCGTATCGCCGCACTTGACGCTACCTCCAGGCCCACGAACCCATCACACATCGGGGACGATAGCAGGGGGCGTCGGGGGGTGTCAAGGGGGTTCGGGGTGCCGCTGGCGGCCAGGGGTCGCTGGCCTCTGGCCGCCAGGGCTCCGGGTTCAGAAGAGCTCGGGCTGGACGGGGTGGATCGCGGCGTGCTGGGGCTGGGCGATCTCAAGGCGGAGGAAGGAGGGGGCGTCGGTGTCGAGGACGAGGCGTCCGTTGCAGAGGTTGCCGTTGGGGGCGATGAAGCCCGAGAGGACGTCGGTGGCGCCGGTGCGGAAGAGCTTGTGGGCCTGGGCCTCGGGGAGGGTGCGGCCGTATTGGTCGAACCAGACGACGAGGCGGCAGCCTTCGCGCCAGCGGGAGCAGCCCCAGCCCTTGCGTCCGCGGACGACGTAGCCCTTGTGGCAGCAGGGGCAGGGGGTGGCGGAGGAGCGGACGGCGGGGGTGGTGGGGAGGGGCGAGCGAGCGAAGCGAGGGAGTGGCGAGCGAGCGGAGCGAGGGAGGTCGTTCGCAGCGGTGGTGTCCCCCCGTCACGGGGGGACCGGCTGCGTTGCTCCGGGCTTTGCCCGGAGCTTACGCAG
>CAUJGC010000107.1 GCA_963169075.1 Myxococcota bacterium | reverse complement strand
CCCCCGTTGTCAGCGGGAGGCGTAGCGGTCACCGACGGCGGCGCCGGGGGGGAGGATGGCGTCGAGGGCGGCGAGGTCGTCGGAGGAGAGCTGGATGTCGAGGGCGGCGATGTTCTCCTGGAGGCGGTGGAGCTTGGTGGTGCCGGGGATGGGGACGATGTGGTCGGAGCGGGAGATGACCCAGGCGAGGGCGAGCTGGGCGGCGGTGCAGCCGCGCTGAGCGGCGAGGTCGCGGACGGCGTCGACGAGCTGGAGGTTGCGCTGGAAGTTGTCGCCCATGAAGCGGGGGTTGGAGCGGCGGTAGTCGTCGGGGTCGAGGTCGTCGGGGGTGCGGATCTGGCCGGTGAGGAAGCCGCGGCCGAGGGGGCTGTAGGCGACGAAGGTGGTGCCCTGGGCGGCGCAGAGGTCGAGGAGGGCGTCCTCGGGGTCGCGGGACCAGAGGGAGTACTCGGTCTGGAGGGCGCTGATGGGGTGGACGGCGTGGGCGCGCTGGAGGATGTCGGGGGCGGCCTCGGAGAGGCCGATGGCGCGCACCTTGCCCTCCTGGACGAGCTGGGCCATGGCGCCGACGGTGTCCTCAATGGGGGTGTTGGGATCGACGCGGTGGAGGTAGTAGAGGTCGATGGTGTCGACGTTGAGGCGCTTGAGGCTGCCCTCGCAGGAGGCGCGGACGTACTCGGGGCGGCCGTTGATGCCGAGGAAGCCGCCGTCGGGGCGTCGCTCGATGCCGAACTTGGTGGCGAGGACGACGCGGTCGCGGCGGCCCTCGACGGCGCGGCCGACGAGGCGCTCGTTGGTGTGGGGGCCGTACATGTCGGCGGTGTCGAGGAAGTTGAGGCCGACGTCGATGGCGTGGTGGATGAGCTGGATGGAGCGGGCGTCATCGGCGGCGCCGTAGAAGTCGCTCATCCCCATGCAGCCGAGGCCGAGGTTGGAGATGGTGAGATCGGAGTGACCAAGCTGGAGCGTCTTCATGAGAGATCCTCTTGCAGTCAGGGTTCAGGCGAGGAAGGAGGGACGGTTCTTGAGGCGCACATACCACTCCCCGACCCGGGGGAGCAGCTCGGGGACGGGCACGCCGAATTGCTCGGCATAGGCGAGGTGGGGTGTGAGCGCGGCGTCTGCGATGGAGTAGTCATCGCCCAGGAGGTAGGGGCGGCTGTCCGCGAGCAGCTCGTGCAGGCGTCGCAGCAGCTCGACGCAGCGGAGGCGGGCGTCTTCGATGCGGGCGCTGCTGCGGCGGCTCTCGGCGGTGAAGACGTACTGGGCGAAGAGGACCCCGATGGGCTCAATCAGGAGGTTGTCCGCCCAGTCCTCCAGGAGCCGGGCTTGCGCCCGCAGGGCGGGGCTCGGCGGGAAGAGGGGCGGGGTCGGGAATGCATCCTCCAGATACTCATTGATGATCGTGGAGTCGTAGACGACCACCGGTGAGGCGGCGGGCTGGGGGTGATGGATGAGGGCGGGCACCTTGCCCTGGGGGTTGAGCGCGAGGAACTCGGGGGCGCGCTGCTCGCCTTTGGAGATGTCGATGAGCTGGCGGGTGAACGAGAGCCCCTTCTCCGCGAGGACGATCCGGACCTTGCGGCTGTTGGGGGAGGCGGGGTAGTCAAAGAGCGTGAGCATCGGCGCGGGTCCTGGCAAGAGCGCGGGGCGTCGTGACGCCAGGTAGAGTGGGTGCGATGCCTCCCAAGACAACCCCACACCTTAAAAAAGAGGAGCCTTTGCATGACCGACGCCCCCCGCATCCTGGGCCTGGACGTAGGCACGCGGCGCATCGGCGTCGCGTTGAGCGACGCGATGGGCTGGAGCGCGCAGCCCCTGGAGAGCGTCCAGGTCCACCCGCGCGGCGAGCACCTCGCCCGGATCGCCGCCCTCTGCGCCGAGCACGGCGTGGCGGAGATCGTCGTCGGCCTGCCCTTGAGCATGGACGGCAAGGAGAACCGGATGGTGCAGCTCGTCCGGCGCTTCGCGCAGCAGGTCGCCGCCCGGACCCAGCTCCCCATCCACGAGTGGGACGAGCGCCTCACCTCCGTCGCCGCCGAGCGCGTCCTCCGGGAGGCCAACGTCCGCGGCAGCGACCGCCGCGCCGTGGTGGATCGCGTCGCCGCCAGCATCATCCTCCAGGGCTTCCTGGAGCGCCGCCGCACGCAGCGCGCCGGGAGCTGAGGCGGTTGTTTGAATTATGGCTGAAAAAAGATCAAAAAACAATACAAAAACGCAAGAATCCAGGCTTCGCCGCGTGATCGGCCCGGTGGCGGGGCTGATGGCGTTGGGGGTGATCCTGGCGAGCGTCCTGGGGGTCCACTACACCCGCTGGGCGTCCTCCCCGATCCCGGGGCTGGCGGAGGAGCGGGTGGTGGTGATCCCGCAGGGGGTGGGTTTTGGTGGGGTGATGGAGCGCCTGGAGGACGCCCACCTGATCAGCCGCCCGTGGTACTTCCGCGCGCTGGCCCGGCAGGAGGGGGTGGATCGCCGCGTGCAACCCGGCACCTACCGCGTCCCGGCCCGCACCAGCCCGCGGGGGCTCCTGGCGCTCCTGGGGGGCGGCGGCGAGGACGATCAGGTGCGCCTGGTGGTGCCGGAGGGGTTCAACATCTTCCAGCTCGCGGATCGCCTCGAAGCCCTCGGGCTGGCGAACCGGGAGCGCTTTCTGGCGCGGGTCCGCGACCCGGAGCTGATGGCGCGCTACGGCGTCACGGGCGACTCGCTGGAGGGCCACCTCTTCCCGGACACCTACCTCTTCCGCCAGGGCACCTCCGTCGATGACCTCATCGACCGCATGATCCAGCGCCACCGCGAGATCTGGGCCGCGCTGCTCCAGGAGGCCGGTCCAGGGCGCCTCCAGGCCCTCCAGGCGACCCACGGGCTCTCCGAGCGGGACCTCCTCACCCTGGCCTCCCTCATCGAGCGGGAGGCCATCGTGGACGCCGAGCGCCCCATCATCGCCCGCGTCTTCTACAACCGCCTGGCCCGCCCCATGCGCCTCCAGACCGACCCCACCTGCGTCTACAGCGAGGCGCGCTACCTCGAAAAACCCCACCCCCGCTCCTGTAAAGACCCCGCCAACCGCTACAGCACCTACGTCATCGACGGCCTCCCCCCCGGCCCCATCGCCAACCCGGGCCGCGCCTCCCTCCGCGCCGCCCTCTGGCCCTCCGAGCGCCCCGTCCACAAGAACCTCTACTACTTTGTCGCGCGCAACGACGGCACCGGGCGCCACGCCTTCTCCGCCTCCTACGAGGACCACCTCAAGGCCACGAAGGAGGCGTTCGGCAAGTAGGCTGCAGCGAAAAGGGTGGCTTCAGGCTCCTGCTGTCTAGCACAGCGCGTGGTCTTGTTTTTTGTTGATTTATCTAGAAATTCGACTCAAGGAGTATTGAGCCTGGTCGTGTGTGGAGTCGAATGCTGGATATTATTGGATCGCCGTCTTTTGTTGCATTCCATATTAAAACCCCGCCAACACCTGCGCCGGTCAGACCTGCAAGTGCAAAAAATATTGCAACATTGCTGCGCGGCTCGATGTAGTTTTCGAGGGTTGTTTTGCGTGAACTGCTGGGGCTGTTGTTGTATTCTTGTACTGCAGGTTCGTAGCTGAGCCTCACAAGGCCGCCAATAGTCAGTAAACCAACACCGCTCCACAGCGTTAACCAGCCAACGTCCTCCATGGACAGCGTAGCGGATGCAAGGGTATTATCTTCTGCTCCGATATTTGGTTTGAGGTATATGGACTCTTCATACTCCAACTCATCGAACGTAGTCCCGTTGAGGACGCTGTTGAGGAGAGAATCCGCACGTTGTCTGTCTCTCTCGCTGATGGAATCTAGTTTTTTGTACTCTTCGATGAGTTTTCTGAGGTTGTTTGATTCATTCTCACTGTGAGATGTGATGATGATTATCTTCCAGAGTGTCTCAGGTTCGTGTGCGATATCCCAGGCTTCTTGAAATGCGATGAGAGCTTCGTCTTCGCGCTCCTGGGAGAGCAACCCTATACCACGCCGTTGTGCTAAGCTCCAACGATCAAGTCTGTCCTTCAGTATCGCCAGTTGAGCGCGTGCCTTTTCTTTTTTGCTGGCAGGAAGATCTTTGAATCCAAGTAAATATTGTTTCTCAAGTACTCTGTAGGCTTGGGCTATTTCTTTAAGCTCCTCATGGCAACGGCTGATGTTCCATGTCGTTGTTGGGTTGGGAGCCAGCGCGAATGTTTGCTTGAAGAGGTCAAGAGCCTCCTTGTATTTTCTTGACTTGAATTTTGCAGTTGCTTGGCTGTCCAGTTTTTGAGCACGAGCAAGCTGCTCAGCGGTGGGCTCAGCGTGTGCTGTAGTTGATGTGACTATCGTTGTAATTATAGCTACTATTTTTGCATGGATCAAGATGTGTTTATAGTTCATGTCCGATGCCGACTGTCTTTCGGATGCGTTTGTTGGTTCGGGGAGCCGCTGAAGAGGGAGGTCGAGTTGGAGGAGGTGTTTGACTGGATACGCTTGTTGCTTGCGGCGCGGGTGGAGGGGAGGTTGGTGATGAGTGCTTGGGTGATTGGGGCTGTGGTCGTAGGTTGATCTCCCAGGAACCAGCAACTTGGAGATCTACTTCAACAGGCTGAGGCTCATATTGGTCAAGTTGAAGGACAAAGCGATGGAGTCCTTCTTCAGGGAGATGACTCCATGAAAACGGTGTGGTGCCGAGCAATTGTTCATCTCTATAGACCTTCGCACCAATCGGATCAGAGATTAGAGTTGTAGTCACTTTCTGTGGTGTGGCGAGACGTGGATCCGTGTGTATGTGTTTTGGTGTTGGTGTGTTTTGAGCTTTTGTAGCAATACTTCTGTCTGCTTTTATGAAGTAGACCAGGAATCCAGTCAAAACAAAAAGAACAACTAAACTGATAAAAATGGCTCCAGTCAGTCTTCGCTGATCCGTGCCTTTGTTTTGTTTTTTTCTGGCTTGTTTTGAATTGTGAGTAGATTGGTGCTCTGTTTGTATGGACTCGACTTGAGGAGATGACGAGCGTCGAAGATGGAGATTGGTAACGATGTGATTTGCCGTCTCTGCGGAGACATGTTCGGCAGAGATTTTAATGGACTGTGGTGTCTGATAGTTGAATTCTTGGTCGCTGCGTTCCTGGGATAAGTTCGATGAAGATGGATTAGTGTGAAGAGAGGAGGGGGGCAATGCTTGATTGGGGGTTGAAAGTCGACCCCATTCTCCCGAACCACGCGCGAGTCGTATACGTGGGGTTGTTGGTTCGACCGGTGGTACAGTGTGGGGGACAACTTGAGCCAGCGCAGCGCCAAAGGCACCTGCGTCATGAAAGCGTTGCTCAGGCTCCAATGCAAGAGCGAGTTCGAGTATAGGGCCAAGAGGAGAGAGGAGTAGAGGCTCTGGGATTTCAAGGCCACCTTTGATGTGAAGTGCAACACACTGAAGTGGGTTAAGCTCTGCAATGACAGGGGATCCCGTGAGCATTTCAACGAGGATCAGCCCGAGCTGGTAGACATCCATCGCTGGGGTTGCGCTCTGCTGCTCAATATATTCGGGAGAAAGATATTGAGGGGTTCCAAGTATGAGCCCTGTTTTGGTGTTTTTGTCCTTATTTTCTATTCTTGCAACGCCAAAGTCGAGTACTTTGAGCTTTTCATGCTCTGTGTTGGGCTGGGCAAGAAACAGATTGGCGGGTTTAAGGTCTTTGTGAACAATCTTGAGTCGATGGGCTTCTTGAAGCGCCTCCATCACAGGAAGGATCAGGCGTTGGGCACGTACAAAGCTTAACGGACCGCGGAGTAACTCTGTCTCTAGATCGTGACCTTGGAGTAACTCCATGGCAAGGTAGGGGACACGTTCAACACCATGGAATCCGAAATCATGTATGCTCACAATATGAGCGTGGTTGAGGCTCGCCATGGCCTGAGCTTCTTGAAGAAATCGACGCTCAAACTCTCGCTTCAGCTCAGTGTTGTGTTGGGGTTGCAGAATCTTTAGCGCAGCAGCGCGCCCGATGTGGATATGGCGTGCCTTAAAGACCGCTGCAAATCCCCCTTCTCCGATATAGCCTTCGATGAGGTAGCGTTCATCAATGATGGCTCCAGGGAGGAGTCTCACGCGTTGAAGAGAGGACATGGTGAGGTTTTCTCGTAGAGCTGTGCGTCAATCTACGTGATGCGATTGGCTAAACAGGTATGAGTGTAGCCCTCGCACCGGAGCGAAGCAAGCCTTTCCAGCGCTGGGGTTTTGCAGGTTGATCAAGGCCACGAAGGAGGCGTTCGGGCGGTGACCTCAGATCACTCCAGCCACCGGACGGTCTCGGGCACCTCGTCTTCGTCGTCGAGGGTCTGGAGATCCTGGGGGGTGTTGATGTTGGCGAAGGCGCGCCGCCAGCGGGGCTCGATCTCCGCGAGGTCGTCGGAGTCGAGGATGAGCGGGGAGGGGAGGGTGTGGGCGAAGGCGGTGACGCTGCGCTGCCCGGAGGCGGCGAAGGCGTCGAGGGCCTCCAGCGCGGGGGCGGGGCGGTAGAGCGCGCAGAGGGGCTGGAGGCGCGGCCAGCCGTCGTGGGCGGGGCGCGGGAGGATGGCGGCGGCGTCGGGGGAGCGCGCGGCGAGGTCTGCGAGGCCCGCCAGGAGGGCCGGGGTGACGGCGGGGAGATCGACGGCGCAGGTGAAGACCCAGTCGCGCTGGGCCCGGACGCCCCAGGTCAGGGCAGTGGCGAGGGACGCCAGCGGCCCCTCCAGATCCTCGCGATCTTCCAGCAGGAGGGTGGGATAGTCGCGGAGGTGGGGGAGGAGCGGGCCAGCCGCCGCCGAGCTGCGCACCCCCACCCAGAGCTCCTCCGGGCTGAAGGCCAGGTCGAAGGCGTCGAGCACATGCCCGATCAGCGGGCGGCCTCGCCAGCGGTGCACGCGCTTGTCACCGCCAAAGCGGGTCGAGTCGCCACCGGCGAGGATGTGGGGCTGGATGAGGGTGCGTGTGGACATGGGGGCCTCCGGGGGTGGGGTGGGAGGGGCGCGTCACGCGGAGAGCCTACCGCAACGCCGCCGCAACATCCACCCGGCGCTAGAGGCGTCCGGCGAGCCCGTAGTAGGCGACAGCGAGGACCTCGCGGAGGGCGCCTTGGGTGCGGAAGGCGACGGGGGTGGTGGCGCCTGTGGCGGCGACGTCGGGGAAGTGCTGTGCGAAGACGCGCTGGGCGCGGAGGACGTGGTAGGTGTCGGTGACGAGGAGGACGCGGGCGCCGGGGAGGAGGTCGGCGGCGAAGCGGGCGTTCTCCTCGGTGGAGGTGGAGCGGTCTTCGCGGAGGATGGCGTCCTGGGGGACGCCGAGGTGGTGGGCGTAGGAGGCTGCGGCCTGGGCCTCGGTGGGGGGGAAGTCGCCGAGGCCGCCTGTGAAGAGGATGCGGGGGGCGCGGCCCTCCTCCCAGAGGGCGACGGCGCGCTCGACGCGGGCGCGGAGGGGGACGGAGGGCTCGCCGTCGGGGGTGACGCGGCAGCCCGCGACGACGATCACATCCCAGGTGCCGGGCGGGGGCTCGCGGTGCCCCCAGGCGTCGAGGGCGACTGCGGCGGCGGTGAGGAGCCCGAGGGGGGTGAGGACGAGCGAGGCGAGGAGCTTGAGGCGTCGCCGCCAGGGGGGTGGGGTCACGTCGCGGCGCTCCAGCTCAGGGCGGCGGGGTGGGGGGCTGTCCTGCGCCCCGCTCAGAGCCTGCCCCAGCGGCGGCGGAGCATCCACTCGGCGGCGAGGAGGGCGCAGATGAGGGCGAAGACGGCGAGGCTGTCCCAGACCTCGATGACGCGGCGCCGGTTGACCTGGGTGACGCGGGCGGGCTTGAAGGTGAGGTCGTCGGCGTCGTCGTCGGGGAGGGCGGCGTAGGAGCCGCCGGAGGCCTGGGCGAGCTGCTGGAGGAGGTCTTCGCGGGGCTGGATGGAGCGCAGCTCCTGGGTGTCGAGGGTGACGAGGAAGATGTCCTCGTCGGTGAGCTTGCCGGCCTCGGTGGTGGCGGCGGCGCGGACGGTCCAGGCGCCGGGTTGGTCCACGGGGAGGGTCAGCTCGACGAGGCCGCGGTCGTCGGTGGTGAAGGGGCGCTGGAGGGCGGTGGTGGCCTCGGCCTCCTGGCCGTCGAGGGCGGCGAGGGGTCGGAAGAGGAGGTCGAGCTGCCCGGTGACGCCTGCGGCGGGCGCGTAGTCGGAGCGGACGAGGCGGACGTTGACGTGGGCGTCGCCGCCGGGGGGGACGACGGTCTCCGCGACCTCGACCTTGAGGAGCTTCAGCTCGGGGTCCTGGATGAGCCAGCGGATGGCGGCGTTCCAGAAGGCGAAGTAGGGTCGGGAGGTGGCGCCCTGCCCGACGCCCTCCATGGCCCAGCGCCAGGTGGTGTCGGTGGTGACGGCCATGGAGCGTCCCTCGCCGACCTCCTGGACGGTGACGACGGGGAGGGGCTGGCCGTTGGCCTGGATCTGGGGGTGCGCGGCGAGGACGGTGGCGCCCTCCTGGGGGCCGAGGACGAGGTTGGTGCCCTCCAGGGGGGGGAGGGCGGCCCAGGCCTCGCGGTTGAGGGCGGGGTCGAAGGCGAGCTGGGTGATGGGGTGGCGGAGGCCGGCCTCTTCGAGCTGGGGGACGAACTCGCGGGTGTCCACCATGGCCTCGCGGGCGCCCGGCGGGGGGATGCGGACGGGGAGGATGTCCGCGAGGGCGGTGCCGTAGTAGCCGCCGCTGGTGAAGCTCAGCTCGCCGCCGATCATGGCGAAGCCGCCGCCGTCGCGGACGTAGTCCGCGATGCGGGGGAGGTACTGGCTCATGCCGTAGGGGCGGAAGTTGAAGTTCTGGAAGAGGACGACATCGAAGCTGCCCAGCTCGTCCTCGAAGAGCTCGCGGGTGGGGAAGGGGATGAGGCTCAGCTCGTCGTTGGGGACGAGCTGGACGTTCTCGTTGGTGCGGAGGATGAAGAAGGAGATCAGATCGACGTTGGGGTTGTTCTTGAGGAGCTGGCGCAGGAAGCGCTCGTCCCAGCTGGGCTGCCCGACGACCTGAAGCGCCCGGATCTTGTCCCGGATCACCTTCAGCACAAAGTCCTTGCGGTTGTTCTCCCGCAGGGCTTCGCCGCTGTAACCTGGCGCAGAGATTGAATAAATCTCTTTGCCGATCTGCTGGGGGACGAACTCGAAGGTGACGCGGTACTCGGTGGCGTCGGGGCCGACCTCGACCTCCTGGGTCTGGAGCAGCTCGCCCTCGCGGCGGAGGGTGACGGGGATCGTGGCGGGCTCGAAGCCCACCACCCGCAGCACCACGTCCACGCTCACCTTGTTGCGGACGAAGGCGAAGTCGTCGTAGAGCACCTGCTCCACCGCCAGATCCCGGAGCCCCTCGCTCCGCGCCGTGGTCCGCACATGGATCGGCACCCCAAGCCGCTCGATGAACGCCCGCGTCTCCTGATCCAGCCCCTCGCCGCGGCGCACCCGCCCGCCCAGGAGCCCCGAGTCGATGCCATCGCTCAAGAGGACGAAGCCCCCGAGGTCCCGCCGCCCCACCCGGTTGGTGACGTCCTCGACGGCCTCCAGGATGCGGGTGGCGTCGCCTTCGGCGGGGAGCTTCGGATCGACGGCGCCCTGGAGGGTCGTGGGGTTGACGCCCTGGTCGAAGGTGAAGAGGTCGAAGAGGTGATCCTCATGGGGCGTGGTGAGGAGGCGCTGCACCGCGTCGCGCTGGAGGAAGGCCTGGGCGCGTCCGAGGCGCGTCTCGCCCTCGTCCACCTGGAGGGTCTGGGAGCGGCTGGTGTCCACCAGGACCGCGACGTGATTCTTGATCTTGGTGACGTGCTTCAGCTCGACCGCCGGCTCCAGCAGGAGCACGACGGCGATGGCGTACACCAGCAGCCGGAGCCCCACCAGCACGCCGCGCCGGAGGGGGCTCATGTCCCGCAGGTCGTACCACGAGAGCCCAAGCACCGCCGCGCCCAGGAGCCCAAGCAGGATCAAGACCCAGACGCCGAAGTCGCCCAGGAAGAGCAGATCAATTTGGTTGAAGTCACCCATCCCAGGCTCTCACTCCACCTTCCATTTGCGCCGCTTCAAGATGAAGGGGACGTGGACCTGATCTTCTTTATAATTTATACACAAAGTATACATAATTATATTGATCCCGAGGCGGAGGGCCATCTCGCGCTGCCGGTCGCCGCCGGGGAAGACATCATACTCGTAGTTGCCGAGGTTGTCGCGCGCCCAGGCGCCGAGGAGGTCGTTGTGGCTGAGGAGGACGAGGGCGCGGTCCTCCCCGAAGACGCCCTCCATGGTCTGGGCGACAGCGACGCGGCCGACGGGCTCGGGGATGAGGTAGAAGCTCTTGTAGAGGACGTGGCTGCGGGGGACGGCGACGAAGCGTCGCCCGGGGAGCATGGCGGCGACCTCGCGGCGCGCGGCCTCTTCAAAGGGGCCGCCGACGCGCCCCTCGGCGGAGTCGATGACGAGGGTGCCGCCCGCCCCGAGCCAGGCGCCGAGGTTGGCGCGGGCGGCGTCCGGGAGCGGATCGAAGCTGCGGTCCCCCGCCCAGAAGAGGAGGGGGTGGCTGAAGAGGGCGTCCCGGTCGAGGGGGTCCACCTGGACGGTGCGCGGCGCGATGGCGATGCTGGTGCGCTTCTCGACCTCCTGGAGCATCCGCCGCAAGGCCGTGGGGCGCGGATCGAAGTTGCCCCCATAGCGGAGGACGCCGACCTCCAGCTGGCTGCCCGGCCCGATGGCGCGGGCCGACCGGGCGAGGAGGAGCGGCGAGGCCGTCGCCGCGAGGAGGGTGGTCAGGAAGGTGCGTCGATTCAAGGGGGCTCACCTGGGTGGGGGCTGGGGCTCCTCCTGGGCGGCGTCGCCGCGGCGTGAGGAGCAACCGCCGCTGCGGGCAGAGGATTCCCGGCCTCTATGTACCGCCGGGGTGAGGGGGGCGCAACCCCCCCGGGGCCGTAACGTCTGGCCTGCTCGGCCAGACGAACGGCCCCGGTCCCCCCCGTGACGGGGGGACACCGACCTCGCTGCGCGCGCCACCGGAGGGGACGGGTGGGCGTCTGCGCGGCCCCCAGGCCGCGGGCGACCGGAGGGAGCGGGGAGCGTCAGCGACGTCTCGTCGGTGCTCCCCCGTCACGGGGGGAGCCGGCTCCGTTCCGCCGCACGAGCGCAGCGAGGGCGGCGGTTACGGAGCCGAGGGGGTCACGGCTTCTTCACGATGACGCCGCTGGAGTAGGTGGCGTTGAGGATGAAGGTGTCGGGGCCGACCTCCAGGGTCGTGTTGCGGACCCGGATGATGTTGAGGGCGTAGCGCGGGGCGGTCAGCTGGGCGGTCAGCTCGGCGGGGATGGTGAAGGAGCCCGGGTCGGCGGAGAGGGGGCAGTTGACGCCGAGGCCGTTGATCGGGGTGAAGGCGGCGTTGAGCGGGATCATGTTGATGACGACGCTGGCGTCGGTGCCGCTGCTGCTCCAGCTGACGTTGATGGCGCCGCTGAAGGTAGAGTCCGGGGCTGGGGCCGTGACGTTGTGGTCTCCGGGGGCGACGACGCTGCCGCTGAAGGCCGGGATGTGGTTGCTACCTGCGGCGCTGATCGTCAGCGTCGCGCCGTTGCCGTAGGCGTCTTCGTTGTCCTCCGCGAGGTTGGCGCTGTAGAGGATGGAGCCGACGGCGCCTGCGGAGGGGGTGAGGACGATGGTGCGGCTGCCGCCGGTGACGGTGATCTCACCCGCGCTGTAGCCGGGGGTGGCGGGGGTGGAGGTCGTCGCCTGGAACGTGGCGCAGGCGTCGAGGGTCGGGTTCTCCTCGGGGCCGGGGGGGACGAAGGCCGCGCCTGCGTTGCCGCGGTGGATCTGGAGGAGGTTGTTGGCGCGGACGTGGGCCTCGAAGATGCTGACGCCGCCGGTGAGGGTCTCGGGGCGCTCGACGGCGGGCGCGTCGGGGGCGGCGTCCTCGGTGGGGGCGGCGTCCTCCTCGACGGAGGTGTCCTCGGCGGCGTCGGGGAGGGGGTTGTTGTCGCCGGCGTCTTCGGGGTTGTTTGTGCTGTTGTTGGGGTTGTTTGTGTTGTTATTTACGCTGTTTGTATTGTTGTTTTGATTGTTGTTCGTGTTGTTGTTGGTCGGCGTGTCGTTGGGGTCACGGCAGATGAGGCCGATGCAGAGGAGCCCGGTGGAGCAGTCCGCCGTCGCCTGGCACGCCTCTCCGACGGCGGCGCCGCCCGCAGGGGTCTCGTCGCTCTCGTCTTCGCCGCAGGCGGCGAGGAGGAGGAGCGGGAGGAGGGCGGCGGCGAGGAGGGCGCGAGCGGGGCGACGTGGGGAGGGCATGGAGGGCTCCTGGCTGGGGCGGTGAGAGGGGGCGAAGCAGCCCGGCGACGACGCGCTCAGGGTAGCCGGATGGCGAAGAAAAGAGAAGGCCTGGCGACGGTGTAGGGGTTGGAGCCCTGCTCCCAGAGGAGCATCCCCAGGCCGCTCGGGGTGACGTAGCCCCGGAGGGCGGCGGGGGCGCTCTCGCCGCTGGCGGTGGGGGTGATGAGGAGGGAGCGCCCGGTGATGTCCGGCGCCGTGCGCACGGTGCCCCAGAGGGTCGCGTCGTCGTCGTTGAGGAGGCGACGCGCGCTGGGATCCTGCGGGTCGGGCTCGACGGTGAGGGTCTTACGGGTGGAGAAGTAGCGCAGGGCCTCCTCCGGGGTGGCCGGAGGCTGGACGTGGAGGCCCGCCAGGAACCACCGCCCGGTGAGGGCCTCCAGGTTGCCGTCGGCGCGGCGCGGCGCCAGCGCGAGGAGGCCCGGCGCGACGCTGCTGCGCTCGGCCGGGGTGACTTGGGCGATGGCCAGCTCGCTCTGGAGGCCGAGCTGGCCCTCCCAGAGGAGCGCCAGGCCGCCGCCCTCGACGGTGGCGCTGAAGGCGCCGCCGCGCGCGGCAGCGGCGTTGAGGCGCGGCGCCTGGGCGCCGGTGAAGGTCCGCGAGGCCGCAGGGGTGGTCTGGGCCAGGAGCTTGCCCCGGAGATCTCCGGGGGCCGCGTCCAGAGAGAGGGTGAGGAGCGAGGTCGCCGCGGTGCTCCCCTCCCCGAGCAGCGCGTTGGGGAGGAGCTGCACGCCGGTCAGCGGCCCGCGGAGCGGGCCGCTGGGCGCGGTGATGTCGTCGTCGGGGAGGCGCACCGCGATGGCCAGGGTGCCCAGGGCGCCGCCGTCGGCGTTGAACTCTCCCAGGAGCAGGATGGAGCGCCCCGCGTCGCTGGAGGCGTAGCCCCGGAAGATGCTGCCCACGGTGTCGGTGGCGCCGTCAGCCGGGGCCAGCTCGACGCGGTGGTCGGCGTCGAAGGTCACGCGGCGGCGGCTCACGCCCTCCCGCTGCTCCGGCGTCCGGGCGCCTGACGGATAGAGGGTCACCTCCCCGATCGTCGCCTCGCCCTGGGCCGGATCGGTGAAGTCCAGCACCCCGCGCAGGCTGTGGGTGGGGCGGCGCTCCTCCGAGACGCCGTAGATCACGAAGAAGGCGTAGCGCCCCCCGAGGACCTGCTTGGCGCAGCGGGTGTCGATGACGCCGTCGCACTCGTTGTCGAGGCCGTCCTCGCAGATGTCGATGGTGCCCGTGGGGAGGCAGGGGTACTCGCAGCCGTTGGCGGGGTCGCCGTCGATGTCGTGCCAGCCCGGGAGGCAGGTGGCCTGGCAGGTGAAGGCCACGCAGGAGGCGGGCTCGCTCTGGAAGGTGCCGCAGCTCATGCCGCAGCCGCCGCAGTGGTCCTTGTCGGTCTGGGCGGGGAAGCCCTCGTCGAAGCGCCCGTCGCCGTTGTTGTCTGCCAGGTCGCAGACCTCCACGGCGTCGGCGCAGGGGGCGGCGTCGCCCTCGCAGACGCCCCAGCGGCCTCCCGTGCAGCGCTGGAGCCCCTGAGCGCAGGCTGAGCGCTGGCAGGCGCGCTCCTCGCCTTCGACGTCGCACGCGCAGCCTTCCAGCTCGTCGATCTCGCCGTCGCAGTCGTTGTCGAGGCCGTCGCAGATCTCCTCGGGCTCGGGGCCGCAGGCGCCGCAGCGGTTGGTGACGTCGTCGTCGATGACGCCGTCGCAGTCGTTGTCTCGGCCGTCGCAGACCTCTTCGGCCAGCGGCGCGCAGGTGCCGCAGGCGCCCAGGACGCCCTCGTCGATGACGCC
>CAUJGC010000106.1 GCA_963169075.1 Myxococcota bacterium | reverse complement strand
AGCGTCGTCGTCCGCCCCGCGTCGCTCCGGTAGCGCAGCCCCGGCCCCAGCCACGTCAGCCCCCAGCCGTCCTCCTGACCCGGCTGCGACGGCCGCGCCACCTCCAGATAGCCCGGCGCCCATACAAACTCTGCCCCTTCTGGGTCATGATAATGTGCAAAAATCGGTAGAAAGCCCTCGCTCTCCACCCCCCCTCGCCGCTCCCACCACGCCGGGCCCACCCGCAGCTGAAAGCGCTCCTCGCCGCGCGCCAGGTAGAAGGCTGGCGCGACCCCGACCTCCCAGTCTCCGGACGTCTTGTCGTGGCGCCAGCTCGCCAGCGGCGCCAGCCCTGCGCGCTCCACCTCGGGGTCATCGTACCACCAGGCGCTCCCCGCCAGCGCGAACTCCACGTCGCGCTCCTCGTCGATGTGGTGCGCCGCCAGGAGCGGCCAGAGCACCCGCGTCGCGCGGGTCGGCCCCTCATACGCGCCGTAGAGCGGCGTCAGCGTCCACTCCTCCCCGGTGGACTCATCCCCCGTGATGTGGGCCAGCCCCGCGAAGCCCCGCGTCCACCGCGCGCCGTCCTCCCAGCTGTAGAGCGGCCCCGTGATGGAGAGCGTCTCCCCGTCCGCCCAGACGCTCCGCCCATAGAGGAGCGGCAGGAACCAGCGGTGGTGCGCCTCCCCCAGGTCGGCCGCGTAGTAGAGCGGGAAGAGCATCGTGCTGTGATCCCCCGACGCCAGCTCCTCCACCTGGAAGATCGGCCAGAGCCCGAAGCCGTAGTCCCCCTTGTCGTGCCACCCATACGCCGGCCCCACCATCCCGAACCCGAAGTCCTCCCGCGCGTCGCTGTAGCGCGCATAGAGGAGCGGCAGGAAGAGGCGGAAGCTCCACGCGTCCCGGTGATCGTCGATCCCCACATAGAGCGGCAGCTGCACCCCCACCGAGAGGTCCTCCGACTCCCACCCCCCCATCAAGAGCGGCGGCACCAGGTTGAAGGTCCGCTCCCGATCCACGCTCCGGAAGAGGAGCGGCACCTGCCAGAAGGCCGAGCTGTCCGGGCTCGTGCTCCAGAAGGTCAGCAGCGGCGGGATGCCCGAGATCGACTCCGCCGCGATCTCGTCCCGGGTCGTGAAGAACGCCGGGGTCAGGAGGCGATACCCTCCCGGGTCCCGCGACCAGTCCAGCAGCGCCAGGATCGTCAGCGCGCTGTGCTCCGGCCCCGTCTCCCCCCACACCAGCGGCAGCACGCCCCACGAGGTGACCTCCCGGCGCTGGCGCCAGTACCCCGGCCCCAGGATGTGGAGGTTGTCGTCCTCCGCCAGATCGTGGTGGTGCCAGTAGAGCGGCGCCAGCGCGTCGAAGCGCGTCTGCGGGCTCCGCCACCGATGGTAGAGCAGCGCCGCGCTCGTGTAGGTGTGCTCCGGCCCGCTGGAGTGCCAGAAGAGCGGCGTCGCCAGCCCCCAGTGGCTCGGGTCGTCCTTCCACCGCCAGTACGCCCCCAGCGGCGCCACCAGGTGGAGCTGCCACTCCGGCTTGTCGCGGAACCAGTAGAGCCCGAGCACGTGCGCGAACGTCTCCTGATCCGCCGGGTCGTGCTCATAGAAGAAGAGCAGGTAGAGCCCGTTGATCACGTCGCGCCGGAGCCGCGACCGCGACGCCTCCTCCGCCGGAGCGCCGGGCTCCTGACGGGCTGCCTCGGTCGCCTCAGGAGGGGTTGTTGGTGTGGTTGTTGGTGTTTTTATGTATTTTTCTCCTGTTTTTTGATTTGAATTATCTGCCTCCTCCTCCTCCTCCGCGTCGGGTGCAGGTCGCTTGCCCAGGGTGGGCTCCTCCAGGCGGAGGGGCGTCGGCTCGGGGAGGTCCTGCGCGGCGGCGCGCCCTGCGGTGGCCCCCAGGAGGGTGAGGAGGGTGAGGAGGAGCCCGCCGCTGAGGGTCCACCGCGCCTTGATCTGTCGCCAGCCGCTCTGCATCGCCTTCACCTGGGGCTTGGGTGCGCAGCGCGCTTCACACTGTGAAGCGCGCGCCGCAGCCAGGGCTCGCGCGGGCCTCGTCGGGGAGGGAGGCGCGCTGCATCCGGCGCGGGTGTTGGGCAAGGAGCGTGCCCGATGCTGGACGGCGCGGCGCCGACCCGTTATCGTCGCGGCCGGGGCGAGGCGATGGGCGGGGAAGGCGAGGGAGGGCAGGAGGATGGCAGCGTCACGTCCGCCGCGCACGCATGGCGACGGCACCTATCGTCGGGAGGACTTCGCCCGCCTGGGCGAAGGCGTCGTGCTGGAGGCCGGCGTGCTGGTCTTCCACCCCGAGAACATCGAGCTGGGGGACAACGTCTACGTCGGCCACCAGGCCATCTTGAAGGGGTATTGGCGCAACAGGATGGTGATCGGGGAGGGGACGTGGATCGGCCAGCAGTGCTTCTTCCACGCGGGCGGGGGGCTGGTCATCGGGCGCAACGTCGGGATCGGCCCCGGGGTGCGGATCATCACCTCCTACCACGAGGAGGCGGGGCGGGAGGTGCCGATCCTGCACAGCCCCATCGCGTTTGAAGGTGTGGAGATCGGGGAGGACAGCGACATCGGCGTCGGGGCGACGCTCCTGCCTGGGGTGAAGCTTGGGCGCGGCGTGCAGGTCGGCGCGGGAGCAGTTGTCAAGGGGAGCTTCCCGGACTATAGCGTGGTGGCCGGGGTCCCCGCGCGCGTGATTCGGATGCGCCCTTGAGGCGCTGCTTGCCAGGGTGGTGATGAGATATGGCGATCACTCTCAGCGTCGTGATGTTTGCCTACAATGAAGCCGAGAACATCGTCTCGGTGGTGGAGGAGACGGTGTCTTCGCTGGAGGCGCTCCAGGCGGAGGGTCGCCTGAGCGGCTGGCAGCTGGTGCTGGTGGACGACGGCAGCAAGGACGCGACCTACGCGCGCATCCTGGAGCTGGCGGCGCGTTGGCCGCAGCTGACGCCCATGACCCACGGCACCAACCGCGGCATCGGGGCGGCGGTCAAGACGGGGTTCGCGGCCTGCACGCAGGACTATGTGACGATCCTGCCCGCCGACGGCCAGGTCTTGATGAGCGAGGTCGTCAAGCTCATGGGGAGCGTGGAGGAGGGGGCGGACATGGCGGTGGGCTACTACACCCAGCGCCGTGCGGTGGACGGCGGCTTCCGGATGTTCCTCAGCAAGGGGCTGCGCCAGGTGATGAACCTGGCGCTGGGGACGCAGCGCCCGATGGACGGGGTCTACCTCTTCCGCCGCGAGCTGCTGCGTCGCCTGCCGCTGAAGAGCGAGACGTTCTTCGTCAACCTGGAGCTGCCGGTGCGGGCCATCCGCGAGCGCTACGACGTCCGCAGCGTCCCGGTGGAGGTGCGGGCGCGCCGCGCCGGGCACTCCAAGGTGCTCGGGGTGGGGCGGATCGCGCGGGTGGGGCTGGAGGTGCTGAAGTTCCGCGTGAACCTCCTCGCGGAGCAGCGCGAGCGTTGAAGGGGCTGGAGCGCAAGGTCCTCTACGGGGTCCTCTTCGGGGTCGCGGTCTACGCGGCGGCGGCGATCTACGCGGATCTGGACGCCTTGCAGGGGGCCTTGCGGGGCTTCTCCTGGTCCTGGTACGCGGCGGCGCTGGGGCTCTCGACGGTCAACTACCTGCTCCGCTTCGCCAAGTGGGAGATCTTCCTCAGGATTCTTGGGGTTCGGGTGCCGCTTGGGCGCTCGGGGCTGATCTTCACGGCGGGGTTTGTGATGTCGATCACGCCGGGGAAGATGGGGGAGGTGCTCAAGAGCGTGCTGCTGCGCCAGACGGACGGGGTGCCGTTCGCGCGGACGGCGCCGGTGGTCTTCGCGGAGCGGCTGACGGACTTCATCGCGCTGATCGCGCTGGCGATGACGGGGGTGGGGACCTACCGCTACGGTGCGGGGGCGCTGATCGGCGCGGGGGCGCTGGTGGTGGTGGGGCTTGGGCTGGCCTCGTGGCCGCCTGCGGTGACGCTGGGGCTGCGGGTGGCGGCGCGGCTGCCGGTGGTCAAGCGCATCGTCCCGAAGCTGGAGGAGGCCTACGCCTCGGCGCGGCTGCTCCTGCGCCCGGCGCCGCTGCTGGGGACGACGCTGGTGTCGATCCTGGGCTGGGGGCTGGAGGGGGTGGCGATGTGGTGCGTCGCCCAGGGGTTTGCGGGCTCGGGGGCGGTGGAGGGCTTCACCTTGACGGGGGCCCTCTTTGTTTTTGCCATGACCACGCTCCTGGGGGCGATCTCGTTCATGCCCGGCGGGCTCGGCGTGGCGGAGGTGAGCATGATCGGCGTCCTGGGGCTCCTGGCGATGATCACCGACCCCTCCATCGCGACCGCGACGGCGATCCTGACTCGCGGGGCGACCCTCTGGTGGGCGGTGCTCTGGGGCTTTGTGGCTTTTCTGGTGTTCCAGCGCCGCTACCGGCCCCCCCCGGCCCCGTAAGCTCCTGCTCCGCGCAGCGCGTCGGCGGTTACGCCGCCGAGGGGGTCACCGCGGCCTCTTCCTCCATCGCGCAGAGGTCATCGACGGAGAGGGTCTTCCAGGAGAAGCCCTCGCTCATCTGGGCGAGGCGCTCCAGCTCGGGCTGCAAGGCGAGGGAGGCGTTCTGGGCGTCGGTGGTGGAGAGGTGGAGGAGGGTGACGGCGACCTGCTCCAGGCTGGTGTGGCAGCGGTGGATGCGGGCGACGAGGCGCTCTCGGGCGACGTGGATGCGCTCGAAGGAGGCGAGCTGCTCGCGGAGGCTGGCGGCGGCGGCCTGGTACTCGGCGCGGACGACGGCGTCCTGGGCGGCCTCGATCTTGGTCTCCAGGGCCTTGAGGCGCGCGTCGAGGCGAGGGCGGAGGGCGTCATCGACGCTGCCCTCGACGGCGCACCAGCGCTCTGCGAGGCGGATGAGGCGCTCGGTGGTCTCCTGGGCGACGCGGCGGGTGTCGTTGAGGGTGGCCTCTTCGGCTTGGGCTGCTGGGCCGGTGACCTCCGCGCGGCGTCGCTCCAGGCGTTGCTGGATCTCGTCGTAGAGGGAGACGCTGCGCTCGGCCAGCTCGCGCATGTCGCCGTGGACGTGCTCGCGGCGCTCGTCCCAGAGGGCGTGGATGGGGTCGGTGTTGAGGCTGAGGCGCCCCAGCGCGCCGCCGAGGCTGAGGAAGAGCCCGAGGAGGCCCCCCGCGGTGGCGTCGCGCACGCCGGGGAGCTGGAGGAAGGCGAGGGCGCTCTCGTTGAGCACGAGGGTGTGGAGGATGTGGGTCCCGACGACGGCGGCGATGGCGAAGGCGACGCCGCGGGCGAAGCGCGGGGCCTGGGGGGGGCCCCAGAGGGCGCCGAGGCCGAGCCCTGCGGCGGCGGCGCCGAGGAGCGGCGCCGCGTCCAGGTTGACGCCCGAGATGAAGGCGCCGAGGGCGCCGAGGCCTGCGCCAGCGAAGGCGCCGAGGGGGAGGTGGGACCAGCGCCCCCGGAGGAGGCCGCAGGTGAGCCCGACGCAGGCGCCGACGCCGACGAGGAAGGTGGTGTAGCTGGCCTCGGGGGCGACGGTGAAGAGGGTGCGCCCGAGCAAGGCGAGGAGGCCGCCTGCGGCGCCGGCGAGCGTCCAGTAGATGGCGTTGCGTTGGAACCCTTCGTGGTCGTTGAAGCTCATCTGGAGGCTCATGGCGTGCACCTGGGCAGGGGGTTCGCGGAGGCGAGGCGGCCTCGGGGGGGACCGACGAGGCAGGATGACAGGGTAGCAACGCGGGGGCGGCGGAAAGGATCTGAGGGGTTGGCGCTTTGTGTTGCTTTGACGCGGTGCGTCCCCGTGCTATCTTCGCGGCGCGAGGCGCTCGGAGGGTGGCAGTTGCGGGCCGGGCATCGCACCCTTCATCTCCTCTTCATGTGGTCAAGGAGCCTGCTGTGAGCGGCGCCGTCATCCTCCTGCTGGACACCGATCCCCACTCCCGACGCCACATCCACGCGACGCTGACCCAGTCAGGTCACCGCGTGGCGGCGGTGGCCTCTCCGTTTGATCTGGTGGACATGCTGGGCAAGTACCGCTTTGATTGCGTGCTGCTCGACGCCTGGCTGGACAACACGGATCGCGAGGAGCTCTTCCGCCTCATCAAGCAGCAGCAGCCGCGCGCGGAGGTGATCTACCTCTCGGATCAGGACGTCTACGCGTGGGCGGTGGACGCCTTCCGCTGGGGGGCGGTGGACTTCCTGCTCAAGCCGGTGGATCGCGACGAGGTGTTTGACGCCGTGCAGCGGGCGTTGGCGAAGCAGCAGGTGGGGTTGCCGGAGCCGCCTGCGGCGGCTCCTCCTCCTCCCGCGCCTGCGCCCGCGCCCGCGCCGTCTGCGCCTGCGGCGCGGGCGGATCGCAAGCTGCTCCAGGATCTGCTGGACTATCACGAGGAGTGCCTCAAGCTCTTCCTGAGCCTGGAGCGCCAGAACATCTTCCTGGAGGAGCAGCGCGCGCAGTCCGAGGGACGCAGCGTCGCCGCCGAGGTGGGCAAGCTCCAGCTCCTGGTGGTGCACAGCGACGACGAGATCCTGGAGACGATCAAGAAGCAGGCGGTGGGCATCCCGCTGGCTGCGGATCAGGTCTTTACGGGCGGCGAGGTGCTGGATCTGGTGAGCCGCCAGACGTTCAACCTGTTGATCACGTCCACGCAGCTGCCGGATCTGGATGGGGAGATGCTGGCGCACAGCCTCAAGTCGCAGTACCCGGCGCTGGAGATCGTGGTGATCGACGGCTGGGGCGGGAGCAGCGCGAGCGCGCAGATCCTCTCCAACTCCGGCGGCCACTCGGCGGTCTACCCGCTCCGCACCGGTCAGGATCTGAGCGCGCTGCTGGACGAGGTGCAGGGTCGCCGCATCCACCGCGCCGAGGAGAAGCGCTTCGCGTCGATGTTCAAGGACCGACACGAAGGTTTCATCAAGAAGTACGCCGAGATGAAGGTGCGCATCGAGCGCGACCTCGACGCCTGAGGCAGCCTCACCCCTGGAGGTGGCTGAAGACCTCGGGGCGCGTCGCGGCCAGGCGGCCCATGAGCCACGCCTGGACCCCGGTGGCGTAGCTGTAGCTGCACAAGCCGATGAGCGCGCCGAGGAGCCCGCCGCCCAGCGTCCCCAGCGTCCCCGCCTGGGCGCCGCCTGCGGCGATGAGCTGCCCGGCGAAGCTGCACCCGAAGGTCGCCACGATCCCCATCACCACCACGGTCAGGTAGGGGAGCCCGCCCTTGAAGACAGCCAGGAGCACCTTGACGGGGTTGAACATGCTCGCCATGCTCCCGTCGATGAGCCCCACCGTGACGCACATCGGCCAGAAGACCAGGGGGATCAAGAAGGTGAGGAGGACCACCGGCGGGACCAGCGGCGGCTCCTCGCGGTCCAGCGGCGCGTCGGTGGCGACGCCGGCGTCGTTGTAGGCGATGATATGCTTGCGCTCGACGACGACGCGGACCTTCTGCTCGTGGGTGTCCTTCGCGTCGAAGACCCCGGAGGCGTTCTCCAGGTTGATCACCTCGCCGCGGCTGTCCAGCAGGACCGGCGCGTCAGTGGAGCCCACCAGCTCGCCGTCCTTGACCTCCTTCCAGGTGCCCTGGAGCGGGGCCTGAGCCTCCAGGGTGCTCCGGGCGCTGGAGAAGGTGGCGGCGACGGGCACCGACATCAGCACGATGGCCAGCAGCCCGTAGATGGCCCCGGGGAGGATGAGGTCCGCCTTGAAGTCCCCGAGGTCCCCCCCGAAGGGCAGCGCAGGCGCCTCCACCTCGCCGTCGAGGCCCCGCTGGGCCGAGGCCTGGAAGTAGCGCCCCACCAGCCCCAGGAAGAGGAAGAGCCCGCCGAAGGCGAAGAGGAGCGCGAAGCAGGAGGGGATGCTGGCGACGCACCCCACCGCCAGGAGCACCCCAAGCAGGATCACCTGCCAGATGAGCCCCTTGCCCCAGAAGGGGACCAGGAAGGCCCGCGGGATGCTCGCCCAGAAGCTGGGGCCTGCCTCCACCTGCGCCTCGCGCACCGGCATCACGGGGGTGATGGCGATGGCGGCGGGGGCGATGGGGTTGACAGGGCGAGGCACCGCCGGGGGGCGCTCCAGCGTCGGGAGCGCCAGCTGCGAGCCCTGGGCCTTGGCGAAGATGACGCCGCAGCGCGCGCACTCCTCCGCCCCCACCGGCTGCTCGAAGCTGCACCGCGGGCAGCGGGTGAGGTGCGGGGAGGAGGCGGCGGGAGGCGCAGCGGGGCGCGGGGGGGGCTCGTCTTCGTCTGCGAGGCGGATCTCCCCGTCGTACTCCAGGGCGCTCTTGCCCCCGAAGGGGTCCGCGGACGCCGCCGGACGCGGCGGCGGCGAGGCGAAGGAGGGGGTGAAGTCCAGGGGAGGGGAGGGCGCTGGCTGGGGCGGCGTGGCGGGTGCGGGCGCGGGGATCGAGGCGCCGCTGCGCGCCGTCATGCTGACGGTCGAGGGCGTCGAGCCCCAGTCGGGGCGGCTCGGGTTGGAGCTGCCCGCGCCGCGGGCGAGCCCGGCGTCGCCGGGCGCCCGCAGATCGACGTGCGCGCCGATGGAGAGGAGGAGGCGCTCGTAGCGCTGCGCCGTCTCTGGCGTAGCGCGCTGCTTCACCGTGACCGGCGCGTTGTCCACGAAGTGGCGCGCCATGCTCACATCGATGCCGAAGGCCTCTTGGAGCCGCTGGATCGCGCTCCTCCCGGCGGGGTCGTGGAAGGCGGGATCAAAGCCCAACAGGACAACGTCCACCTCGCTCGAAGGAGGGCCGGGCCTCGGGGTCATGCGCGTCTCCTGGCAGGGGTCTGGAGCACATCGGGGCGCTCAGGCCCCGAGTGTGCCCCGACTCCTCTCCAGACGCAAGGGCTCAACGAATGCGCTCCACCGTCTCCGGGGGGCGGGTGCGGTAGCTGGCGTCGAGGTGCTCGATCAGCTCCAGCAGCGCGTCCTCGTAGGCGGGGCCAGGGGTGGAGCCGTCAGGCCAGACGGCGTGGTTGGTGTAGAAGGTGCCCTGGACGCAGTTGGCCTCGTCGTCGTCCTCGGCGCTGGCGCAGCCCTTGTCGGCGCCGAAGTCTGCCAGGCCGTCCAGATCGTTGTCCACGCCGTCGTTGCAGATCGTGACCGGCTCGCCGGACTCGCTGCGGCTGCCGTTGGCGCACTCGGGGTCGCGGCGATCCACGACGCCGTCGTTGTCGTTGTCGATCCCGTCGTTGCACTGGGTGCGGGCCGTCTCGCCGCAGAAGCCGTCGGGGAAGACCAGGATGGCCTTCGGCCAGAGGCCGCTGCCCATGTAGCCGCTCAGGACCAGGAGGCTCGGCGCCAGATCCGCCGGGCCCTGGCCGTAGCCGTGCCCGACGAAGACCACGGGGTAGGTCTTCCCGGCGAAGATGTCCGACTCCGCGTCGTCTGACGCGTCGTCGCACTGCGTGTCCTCGCCGCTGTCCACCAGCCCGTCCAGATCGTTGTCGATCCCGTCGTTGCAGCGCGCCAGCGTCTGGGGGCCGCCCTCGTTGTTGTGCTCGCCGCTGATGCAATCGGCGTCGTCGCCGTCGATCTTGCCGTCGCCGTCGTTGTCGATGCCGTCGAGGCACTGCGTGATCTCGTAGCCCGGCGGCAGCGCGATGGAGTAGCGGTAGCGACCGCCCACCGCCGCCGAGGAGAACGCGAAGTTCCCCGTCGCCGCAGGGTAGGGCGCCCGCAGCCCGCAGAAGCCGTTGGAGCAGATCTCCTCGCTGGTGCACCCCGCGTCGTCCACGCACGCCCGGCGCTCCTCGCCGGGGAACTGGTTGAGGACGTAGCCCACCATCAGGAGGAGGCGGTTGATCGTCTGGAAGATCTCCCCGACGTGCTTCCCGTCCCCAAGGCAGATCTCCTCGCTGGTGGCCTCCGGCTTGCCGTAGCGCACCATGACGTGATCGCCCAGATCCGAGAAATCCACCTTGGTTGTGTCGATTTGATTGTACGACTCCTTCTGCGTCATCGACGTGAAGTCGTCATAGATGCGCAGGTTCGCCCCGTGGCCCTGCATCGCCCCCACCATCTGATGGGTCGCCACCGCGAAGTTGAAGATGTCCCGGATGCCGCCGTCGCTGTAGACCGCCAGGTTGCGGAAGCGACGCGCCTTCTCGGCGTCGTCCCACTGGAGCATCTGACCTCGCGGATCCCGGCTGTAGAGCCCCTCCAGGTTGGGGTTGATGTCGAAGCGGCCGTTGCCCTCGCCGTAGTCATACCCCCCCGCGTCCACCTGCGCCGTCCCCGCGACGCCGTCCAGGCCGAGATCCTGATAGGGCTCGCCCTCCTCGTAGCGCCAGTTCCCCTCCGTCCCGAAGGGGTTGTAGGCCCAGTGGTAGTCATCGCCCGCCGGGTCCGGGTTGGTCACCGCGTCGAAGCCCGCCTCGGCCTCGCTGGCGAGGCCGTCGGCGCCCACGTCCTCATACGGCTCCCACAGGTTCCGGATCACCGGCTCCCCCCGATCCCGCATCCCGTTGCCGTTGTAGTCCACCGCGAAGGCGATCTCCATCGGCTTGCGCTGCACCTCGCCGCCCGGGTAGTAGCCCCGGTTGGGCTGGTCCGGCGTCCCGTCCTCCGGGTCGATGTCGCAGTAGCGGTCGAAGGGCAGCGTCTTGTCCTCGTTGGACGTCCCCTCGCAGAAGGCCACCACCGGCAGGCTGCCGTCGGGGTTGTACTCGTCGTCGAAGTACCCGGTCGGGATCACCATCCCGCCCGTCGGGCAGCGCTCCGCCCACGGCCGCTGCCCCTCCTCGAAGGGCATCCCCGCCGGCAGGAAGGGGCTGGAGGGGTTGTACGAGGTGATGTTCCCGAACGAATACGTCAGATCCTGCAGGATCTCCAGGTACGACCCCCGGTCAAAGCTCCCGCCCGTCCCCTCGCCGGTCGAGTAGAACCAGTTGTCCATCGTCATCCCGTGCTCGAACGTCTCGGTCGCCGCGTAGGTGTCGCAGCTCCACGTGCTCGGGTCGTTGGGATCGGCCTCGGGGCAGAAGCCGCCCATCCCGCCGCCGCTCAGGTAGTGCACCAGGTACGTCCAGTCCACCGGACCCCCCAGCGCGCCGATGGCGTCGAACTTCTCCGGGTTGCGGAAGCCGATCAGCGCCGCCCCGCCCGCCCCCATGCTCACCCCGGTGATCGCCCGGAACACATAGTCCTTCTGGTAGGGCTGCCCCGCATCCGCCGGCAGCGCCACCTGATAGACGCCGAAGACCTCCGTCTCCAGCTCCACCACCCCCGCCGCCACGTCCTCCTGCAGATCCACGAAGGCCGGCGCACGCACCGACCCGTCCGGGAAGCGCACAAAAACCCGCAGCGCCCCACCCTTGGTCCCCGCAGGCATCAGCCCCGCGCGGAAGGGCAGCCGCAGCCGCATCGCCGCCCCCCGAACCCCCGGCAGCCCCTCCACCGACATCGCCGCCGACACCGGGATGAACCCCTCCGGCACGATGGACTGCTCCTCCAGGCAGCGCACCTGCACCGGCGTCGCCGCAGGCACCACCCCGCCCGGCGCCGAGAGCGTCAGGCCCGCCAGGTCCCCCTGACCCACGCCGTCCACAGCCAGCTCCACGCCCGTCGCGCTCGCCGTCCCCGACGCCCCCTCGCCGCAGGCGAAGGGCGCCTGCGGGTTGTTGTTGCTAGGGTTGTTGTTTGCTGTGTTATTGGGGTTGTTTGTGTTGTTATTGGGGTTGTTTATGCTGTTATTTACAGTGTTGTTCGGGTTGTTGTTGGCGGGATTGGTGGGCGTCGGCTCGGGGTTCCCGTCGCCGCAGGCGGCCAGGAGGAGCGCGGCGGTGAGGAGCGCGCCAGCGGCGCGCAGAGCAGGGCGGATCTTCATAGTCAAGGAGGCTCCTCGTCTTCAGCTCCCGAGGCCAACCCAGACGCTCCCGTCGGGGCTGAACTCTTTTTTCCAGATAGGGACCACGTCTTTGATGCGATCAATCGTATAGCGGGCCGCGTCGAAGGCCTCGGCGCGGTGGGGCGAGCTGACCGCGATGACCACGGCGGCCTCCCCGATCTCCAGGCGTCCGAAGCGATGCTCCACCGCCACCCGGCAGCCCGGCCAGCGCGACTCGGCCTCCTGGGCGACCTCCCGCAGCTTGGCGAGGGCCATCGCGGGGTAGACCTCGTACTCCAGGTGGGTGACGACGACCCCGCGGGCGTGGTTGCGCACCACCCCCTCGAAGGTGACCACCGCGCCCGCCTCCGGGCGGGTGACGCGCCGCACGATGGCGGCGGTGTCGATGGGGGC
Source organism: Myxococcota bacterium (assembly GCA_963169075.1). Classification (GTDB taxonomy): domain Bacteria; phylum Myxococcota_A; class Bradymonadia; order Bradymonadales; genus CAUJGC01. The sequence continues at coordinate 167 of CAUJGC010000106.1, read as the reverse complement.
CTCGCTGAGCGTACACAGGTCGCTGCCTCCCGCCACCGGCGGGATCAAGGCGACCTCGACGCCGTCCTGGAGCGGCGCGTCGTCGCGGGCGTACTCCAGCGCCACAGCCACCCGGACGTGCGGGCGCAGCGGCGCCAAAGCCGGGTAGCATTCGCTCAGGTGCTCCC
>CAUJGC010000105.1 GCA_963169075.1 Myxococcota bacterium | reverse complement strand
GCCCCCGGGGGGGTCACCGCGTCCGATAGAAGAGCGTGTGGAGGGAGGGGTGGCCTTCAGCGGCCCACGCGGGCTGGTCGGCCCAGGCGTAGCCGCCTGCGGCGGCGATGCGGAGGCGGTCCCAGCGGGCGTTGAGGAGGTGCTGGACGCGGAGGAGGGTCGCGTGGTGGTTGTTGACCTGCTTGTGGCTGGCGGCGCGGAGGGCGGCGGCGTCGGCCTTCATGGCCTGGAGGATCTCGGGGGAGAGGCGGCGGGAGCTGTCGGCGTGGAAGGCCTGCATGGGCTCCAGCGTGGACCAGTGGCGCTCGAAGAGCTGGGCCAGGATGAGGACATCATCGATGAGGTCGGCGGCGCCGCGCCCCTGGCGGATCCGGGCGGCCTCGGCGGCGTCGAGCCCGCCGAAGAGCACGAGGGCGTCGAGGTGGGTGAAGCCGCGCTGCTGGTGCTCGCGGCAGCGCGCCAGGAGGCTGTCGTAGGCGGCGCTCTCCTGCACGTCGCGGCGATGGAGGAGGTCGGCGTGGAGGAGCGCGCCCGCCAGGCGTCCCACCTCCTCCACGGCGGCGTCGAAGGCGGCCTGCTGGTCGGGGGACATGGCGGCGGTGGCCTCGGCGCGGCGGGAGGTGAGGAGGTCCAGCTCGGCCTGGAGGCCGCGCGCCAGGACGCCGTTGTCCAGGCTCAGGAGGCGCGCCCCGGCGGGCGGGGTGAACGCTTGAAGCTGCGGCGCGACCTCGCGGAAGGACGCCTCGGGGTCGTGGAAGAGGTTGGGCATGGCGGCGCTCCTGGGCTTGGAGAGGTGGGCGATGGGAGGTCTGCGCGCAGACCAGGTCATGGGACCTTCTTCCCATAAAAAGCACGCGCTATCAAGCCAGCGACACCCGGGAGGTGTTTTTTCCCGACTCGGCGCGCGCCGGGACACCTCCGAGGCGCCTGAGCGGTCGGCCCAGGCGCCGCGCGGCGCCTGGGAGGTGTCCTGCGCGGCGCGGGCGGAGCGCGCAGACACCTCGGAGGTGTCTTGGAGGTGTCGAGCGCACCTCAAGACACCCTGGAGGTGTCTTGAGGGAGCGTCGATGATGCCTCGCGGCGGGTCGAGGCGTCTGCTATAACGTCCGGGCTGCGCGGAGACGCGTGTGGGTTGTTTCAGCATGAGGTGGCATGGTCGAGCGCACTGGGATCGTGGCGCTGCTGGGTCCGACGAACACAGGGAAGACGTATCGGGCGATCGAGCGGCTGGTGGAGCACGGCGGGGGGATGATCGGGCTGCCGCTGCGGCTGCTGGCGCGGGAGGTGTATGACAAGCTCTGCGCGCGGGTGGGGGCGGGGCAGGTGGCGCTCCTGACGGGGGAGGAGCGGGTGGAGCCGATGGGGGCGCGCTACTGGGTGTGCACGGTGGAGTCGATGCCGATGACGCGCCTGGTGCCCTTCGTGGTGGTGGACGAGATCCAGCTGGCGACGCACCCGACGCGGGGGCACGTCTTCACCGACCGGCTCCTGAACGCGCGGGGGACGCGGGAGACGTGGTTCCTGGGGTCGGACATGATGCGCCCGATGATCGAGCGCCTGGTGCCGACGGCGGAGCTTCAGAGCGCGGCGCGCCTGAGCCCGCTGACGTGGTCGCAGCCCAAGGGGCTGGAGGCGCTGCCGTCCCGCGCGGCGGTGATCGACTTCTCGGTGGCGCGGGTCTACGCGCTGGCGGAGGAGCTGCGGGCGCGGCGCGGCGGGGTGGCGGTGGTGCTGGGGGCGCTCTCGCCGCGGGCGCGCAACGCCCAGGTGGCGATGTTCGAGAGCGGCGAGGTGCAGCATCTGGTGTCGACGGACGCGATCGGGCTGGGGTTGAACCTGGACATCCGGGGGGTGTACTTCGCCTCGACGCGGAAGTTCGACGGGCGGGGGTTCCGGGAGCTGGAGGCGTGGGAGCTTGGGCAGATCGCGGGGCGTGCGGGGCGCTACCAGCGGGAGGGCTTCTTCAGCCAGACGCGGGAGTGCGCGCAGCACGGGCGGCTGGCGCCGGGGCTGATCGAGGCGATCCAGCAGCAGCGCTTCCCGGAGGTGCGTCGGATCTTCTGGCGGTCCAGCGATCTGGACACGTCGTCGGCGGCGGCGCTGCGGGCGAGCCTGGCGCGGCAGCCCTTCGCGGGGTTCCTGATCCACGCGCGGGGGCTGCCGGACGAGCGGGCGCTGGAGCTGCTCCTGAAGGAGCCGGACATCGCGGCGGTGGCGACGACGCCGGAGCGGGTGGCGCTCCTCTGGGAGGTGTGCCGCGTGCCGGACTTCCGGCAGGACGGGGAGCGGAGCCACGCCCGGCTCCTGGCGTCGATCTACCGCCAGCTCACCGGGCGTCACGAGCAGCTGGACGCCGCCTGGATGGAGCAGCGCGCCCAGCAGGCCGCCGACGGCCAGGGGAGCCTGGAGGCGATCCTCCAGCGCATCGCGTGGACGCGGACGCTGGCGTTCCTGGCGCACCGGGGGCGCTGGGTGCCCCAGGCCGACGCCTGGCGGGAGCGGGTGCTGGAGATCGAGGAGCAGCTCTCGGACGCGCTGCATCAGCGCCTGACGTGGACCTTCGTGGACGAGCGGACGGTGGTCTCGGCGGAGCGGCCCCGGATCACCGCCGCGCAGGTGGAGGGCGGCGCGGTGCTGGACGCGCAGGGGGCCCTGCTTGGGCGGCTGGCGGCGTTCTCGTTCTCGCCCGACGAGGACGCCCAGCGCCGCTACGGCGCCCGCGAGGTGCGCCAGGCCGGGCGCCAGGCCCTCGGCGCCGAGGCCACAGCGGCGGCGCGGCGCCTCCTGGCGGGGGATGACGCGGGGCTGGGCTTCGCCTTCACCCCCGAGCCCTGGATCGTCTGGGGCGGCGAGCCGGCGGCGATGCTCCAGCGCGGCCCGCGCGCGGACGCCCCCCGCGTGGTCCTGGCCCCCATGGATCTGCTGGACGAGCCCGAGCGGCGCGGCCTCCGCGACCGGATCGAGGCCTGGGTGCGCCGCGTCGCCGCCGACACCCTGGCCCCGCTGCGCTGGCCGCTGGAGGGGGCGCCGCCGGGGCTGGTCTATGTGCTGGAGCAGCGCCTCGGGGTGATGCGCAACGACCGCGAGGCGCGGCGCCTCATCCAGGCCCTCACCGCCGAGGACCGGGCGGCGCTGGGGGGGCTCCAGCTCCGGCTGGGGTATCATCACATCTACGCGCAGCCGCTCCTGCGCCTCCAGCACCAGGCGCCCCGGGCGGCGCTGCTGGCGGCGTGGTTCAGCGTCGAGCGCGTCGGCGCGCTGCCCGGCCCCCGCGCCTCCATCCCCGATCCGGGCTGGCCCGCCGACTTCGCCCGCGCCCTCGGCTACGCCCCCATCGCCCAGCGCCTCATCCGCGTGGACATGCTGGAGCGCACCAGCGCCCTCCTCCGCAAGCACCGCAAGAAGACCCCCGACGCCCCCCTCCCCGAAGCCCCCATGAGCTGGCTCGGCTGCGGACGCGAGGCGTGGGAGGCGGTGGCCAGGGCGCTGACCCCCCCGGGGGCGTAACGTCCGGCCTGCTCGGCCGGACGAACGCCCCCGGTCCCCCCCGTGACGGGGGGACACCGACGGGTCG
>CAUJGC010000104.1 GCA_963169075.1 Myxococcota bacterium | reverse complement strand
GGGTGCGGGCGCCGCGCAGGCGGAGGTAGGTGCCGTTGGAGGAGCCGAGATCCTCGACGAAGGCGCGGCCGTCTTGATGGAAGAGGCGCGCGTGGCGGCGATGCTTCGAGCCCTTTGAAGTCAGAACGTCCAAAAACCTTATCCCACGACCTCGTGACGGGGGGGCACCGCCGCTGGGACGGGTGGGGAGCGCAGCTGGCGAGCGCAGCTGGCGAGCGCAGCGAGCACATGGCGAGCGAGCGCAGCGAGGGAGGTCGGTGCCCCCCCGTCACGGGGGGGGCCGGGGCCGTTCGTCCTGTGAAGCGAAGCGCAGCAGGACGTTACGGCCCCGGGGGGGTTGCCGTCACGGGGGGGTGCCGGGGCCGGTCGTCCAGTCCCGCAGGGCTGGACGTTACGGCCCCGGGGGGGGTGCCCCGCTTGAACTCCAACCGCACGCACGCGCCGCCGCCGGGCGGGGAGTCGAGGTGGAGCGTGGCGTCGTGGTCGAAGGCGAGGGAGGCGACGACCGCCAGGCCGAGCCCGGTGCCTTTGCCGGGTGGCTTGGTGGTGAAGAAGGGCTCGGCGGCGTGGGGGAGGACGTCGGGGGGGAAGCCGGGGCCGTCGTCGAGGACCGCGAGGTCGAGGCGGTCGGGGTGGAGGGTGACCTGGAGGGTGATGGTGCCGGGGCGCTGGGCCTCGTGGATGGCGTCGGCGGCGTTGCCGATGAGGTTCATGAGGAGCTGGAGGAGGGCCTGGGGGTCGGCGTGGAGGGTGAGGGGCTGGTCCGGCGCGTCGATCTGGAGGGTGACGTCGGTGAGGTCGAGGCCCGCCGAGGCGAGGGTGACGGCGCGGCGGAGGGTGTCGCGGAGGTCCACGGGGGCGTGGGCGCTGGGGCGCCGGGAGAGGTCGAGGAGGCCGCGGACGATGTGCCGCACGCGGTCGGCCTCGTCGGTGATGAGGGAGAGGGCCTCGCGGTCGGGGTGGTCGTCGGGGAGGTCTTCGAGGAGGAGGGCGGCGTAGCCGACGATGGTGGTGAGGGGGTTGTTGATCTCGTGGGCGACGCCCGCGGCGAGGAGGCCGACGGAGGAGAGGCGCTCGGCGCGGCGGAGGGCGTGGTGCTGGCGCTGGCGGTCCTCCTGGGCGCTCAGGAGGTCGAGGCGCATGGCGTCGAGGGCGCAGGCGAGGGCGCCGATCTCGTCGGGGCGCTGGAGGAGATCGAGGGGGAGGGAGGGCGGGGCGGCGGGCGCGCGGCCGATGTCGCGGGCGTAGGCGCCGAGGCGCTGGAGGTCGCGGGTGAGCCACCGGGCGAGGGCGCCCGCGAGGGGCACGGCGAGGATCGCGGCGAGGATCGCGGCGAGGACGGTGTGGAGGGCGGCCTGGTTGGCGGCGGCGAAGGCGTCCTGGGTGGGGCGCTGGAGGAGGAGGCCCCAGCGGATGCCTCGGAAGCGGCTGTAGCCGAGCATGGACTTGTAGACGACGAGCCACTCGGTGCCCTGGGGGTCGGTCCAGGTGAGGTGCCCCTCCTCCAGGGTGGCGAGGACGCGGTCAGCGGCGGGGTGGTGGGGGCGGAGGGAGGCGGGCGGCGCGGCGGGCGGCGGGTAGAGGGGGCGCCCCTGGCTGTCGATGAGGAGGAGGTGGGGCGGCGGCTCGCCGCGCGGGGCGAGGGCCTCGGTGAGGGCGGTCTGGAGGGCGGTGAGGTCGATGGCTCCGGCGAGGAATCCGCGCTTTGTAAGGCGTTGATCTCTCACCTCCACCACGATATAGATCTGAGAGGCGCCGCGCTTGGGGTCGAAGGTGACATCGGAGACGTAGCCGCCGTAGTTGTCCGCCAGCTCGGGGGTGAAGGCGGGGGCCTCGGGGTGGGGGAGGAGGGGAGCGCCTGCGGGGTCCAGCGGGGTGATGGCGGTCAGGAGGGGGAGGCGCCCCGCCAGCAGCTCCAGGCGGCGCTGGAGGTCGGGGGCGTGGGCGGCGTCCCAGGGGGCGTCTGCGATGTCGGGCAGCGCAGCGGCGGCCTCCAGGGCGCGGCGGGCGTCCTGGACGTTGGCGTCGATGCCGAAGCCGACGGCGCGCACCAGATCCAGGGAGCCGCGGATGGTCTCCTCGCGGGCCTGAGCGCGGACGCGCCAGGCGCTGGAGGCCCCCAGGGCCAGGGTCGGGGTGAGCGCCGCGAGGAGGAGCGCCGCCGCCAGGCGCGGGGTCAACCCCGAGGCGTGGCGGCGGAGCATGGGGGTCAGCCCCGGGCGCGGGCGTCTTCGACCGCGCGGAGGACAGCCTCCGGGGTCGCAGGCACGCCGAGGCGCACAGGCTGGCCGGGGCACCAGGCCCCGATGGCGTGGCGGAGGGCGGCCAGCACCCCGAGCGCCAGCATGAACGGCGGCTCACCGACCGCCTTGGAGCCGTGCACCACGTCGGGCTGCGGCGCCCCCTGGAGGAGCTGCACCCGGAAGTCGCGCGGGGCGTCGCCGTAGGCGGGGATCTTGTAGGTGTCCGGCGAGTGGGTGCGCAGGACGCCTTGAGGCGACCAGACCAGCTCCTCGCGGGTGAGCCAGCCCAGGCCCTGGATGTAGCCGCCCTCCACCTGCCCGACGTCGATGGTGGGCACCAGCGAGTCCCCCACGTCGTGGAGGATGTCCACGCGGGTGACCCGGTGCTCGCCGGTGAGGGCGTTGACCTCCACCTCGGTGAGCGCGGCGCCGTAGGCGTAGTAGTGGAAGGGCTTGCCGCGCCCGGCGGCGTGGTCGTAGCCGATGTCGGGGGTGCGGTAGAAGCCCGTGGCCGCCAGGGAGATCTGCTGGAGGTAGGCCGCCGTCGCCACCTGGGCGAAGGACACCGCCCGGGCGGGCTCTCCCTCGGGGAAGACCTGGCCGTCGCAGAAGGTGAGGGCCGCCCCGGGCTCCACCTTCAGGAGGCCCGCCGCCACCGGCGCCAGGCGCTCCCGGAGCGTCTGGCAGGCCGCCAGCACCGCCATGCCGTTGAGGTCCGAGCCGCTGGAGGCCGCCGTCGCCGAGGTGTTGGGCACCTTGTCGGTGGCGGTGGGCATGTGGCGGATCTGGTCCAGGCGGACGCCCAGCTCGTGGGCGCAGATGGCGAGCATCTTGGTGTTGAGGCCCTGCCCCATCTCGGTGCCGCCGTGGTTGAGCTGCACCGAGCCGTCCGCGTAGATCAGCACAAAGGCGCCGGCCTGGTTGAGGACGCTGTTGGTGAAGGAGATGCCGAACTTCACCGGCTGGAAGCCCAGCCCCCGCTTCACCAGCGGGCTCTGGGCGTTGAAGGCGTCGATGTCGGCCTTGCGGGCGTCGTAGTCGGCGTCGCGGAGGAGCTGGTCGGTGATGCGCCGCAGCCGGTTGTGCGCTGCCTTGACCTCCTGGTCATACGGCGTCCGGTCCCGGGGGGACTCGCCGTAGTAGTTGCGGGCGCGGATGGCGGCGTAGTCCATCCCGAGGCGCTCGGCGGCGGTGTTCATGGCCTCTTCGATGACGGCCATGCCCTGCGGCCCGCCGAAGCCGCGGAAGGCGGTGTTGGAGACGAGGTGGGTGCGGCAGGCGCGGCCCGTGAAGCGCAAATTCGGTATAAAATAAGCATTATCCAGGTGAAAAAGCGCGCGATCCAGGATGGCCGTCGTCAGGTCCGCCGACCAGCCACCGTCCGCGTAGATGTCCACCTCGAAGGAGCGCAGCTCCCCGTCCGCCGCGAAGCCTGCCCGGTAGCGGGACATGAAGGGGTGGCGCTTGCCGGTCTGGGTCATGTCCTGATCGCGGTTCAGCCAGATCTTGCAGGGCTTGCGGGTCGCCCGCGCCCCCAGCGCCGCCATCGCCGCGAAGTACGCCCCCTGGGTCTCCTTGCCGCCGAAGCCGCCGCCCATCCGCCGCGTCTCCACCGTCACCCGGTGCCGGTCGATCCCCAGGACCTCGGCGCACTTGGCCTGGACCTCGGAGGGGTGCTGCGTCGAGGAGAGGACGAGGTAGCTCCCCGCCTCCTGGGGGTAGGCCAGCGCGCAGTGGGACTCCAGGTAGAAGTGATCCTGGCCCCCCGTCCGCACCTCGCCTTCGATCTGGACCGGCGAGGCGGCGAACGCCGCCGCCACATCCCCGCGCCGCATCGTGTGGGGCTGGCCGATCCACGACTGGCGGGCGATGGCCTCATCCAGCGTCAGGATCGCCGGCAGCGCCTCGATCTCCAGCACGACCGCCTTGGCGGCCTCGCGGCACCGCGCCGCCGAGTCCGCGAAGATCACCGCCACCGACTGCCCCACGCAGAAGACCTCGTCCACCGCCAGGAGCGGCTCGTCGTGGGAGAAGGGCGAGATGTCGTTGATCCCCGGGATGTCCGCCGCCGTCAGCACGCAGGCCACGCCGGGCAGCGCCCGCGCCGCCGCGACCTCCAGCCGCGTGATCCGACCCCGCGCCACAGGCGAGGCCACCACATAGCCCACCAACGTCCCCGGAGGCGTCGGGAGATCATCCACATAGACCGCCTCGCCGGAGGCGTGGAGCCAGGCGCTCTCGTGGAGCGCGGGGAGGTGCAGCGGGCTCCGGGGAGCCCCTTCGACGTGAGGTGCGCGGGTCATCATGGCGTGGGGCTCCCTCTCAGGGCGTGGGGATCTGGACGGTCGCGGTGGGGCGGTAGGGCAGGTGGGGGCGCGGGGTCCGCTCGGTCTCCAGGTAGAAGCCCAGGAGGAGGTTGCGGGCCACGGTGGCGCGATACCACGCCGAGCCGCGGTGATCGCTCAGGGGCGCAAAATCTGCGTCGAGGCGCTGGGCCGCCGCCTCGACGGCCTCGCGGGTCCACGGCTGCCCGAGCAGCGCCGCCTCCGCCGAGGCGGCGCGCTTCGGCGTCGCCGCCATGCCGCCGAAGGCCAGCCGCGCGTCCACGACCCGCCCCGCGTCGTCCAGCTCCACCGCGAGCCCGGCCGACACCGTGCTGATGTCCAGCTCCTGGCGCTTGGACACCTTGTAGGCCGCCGCCCGCAGGTTCAACCCCGCGAGCTCCGGTACAAAGACCCCCGAGAGGATCTCCCCCGGCGCCAGCGCCGTCTTGCGATAGGCGACAAAGAAGTCCTCCAGCGGCACCCGGCGCTCGCCCTGGCGGCTCCCGAGGATCGCCTCCGCCCGGAGGCTGATCAGCGCCGGCGGCATGTCCCCGATGGGGGACGCCGTGCAGAGGTTGCCGCCCAGCGTCCCGCGGTTCTTGATCTGGCGCGCCCCGAAGAAGCGCAGCATCCGCCCCAGCGTGGGGATCGCCTCCCCCAGCGCCGCCTCGATGTCCGCCAGCGGGGTCGTCGCCCCCAGGCGCCACCCTCCCTCCACCGCCGTCACCCCGCGCAGCCCCGCGACCCCCTCCACCGAGATCAGCAGGGGCAAGGTCTTGAATTGCTTGGTGATCTCAAGCGAGAGGTCCGTCCCTCCCGCCACCAGGCGCGCCTCGGGGTGCGCCTCCAGCAGCGCCCAGAGCGCCTCCGGGGTGGTGGGGTTCATGTGGCGCTGCCCGCCCCGGGCATACGCCAGCGCCATGTCCACCGGGGTCGCCTCGGCGGCCTCCCCCTGGAAGCGGTCCACGGGGCAGGAGCCCGCCACGGCCTCGGCGGCCTCGCGGATGGGGCGGTAGCCGGTGCAGCGGCAGAGGTTGCCGCAGAGCTGGTCGTCCAGCTTCCAGGGCGCGTCCAGATCCCGGCGGTAGCACGCCTCGAAGATCGACATCACGATCCCCGGCGTGCAGTAGCCGCACTGCGAGCCCAGGTGCTTCGCCATGCTCGCCTGCGCCGGGTGCGGCTCGCCGCTCGACCCCAGCGCCTCCACCGTCACCACCTGCTTGCCCTGGAGCATCGGCAGCAGGAGCAGGCAGGAGTTCACCGCCCGCCACGCCGGCCCGCCCGCCGCGTCCGGATCCAGGACCGCCACCGTGCAGGCGCCGCAGTCCCCCTCCGCGCACCCCTCCTTGGTGCCCGTCAGGCCCCGCCGCTGGCGGAGGTAGTTGAGCAGCGTCGTGTTGGGCGGCGCCTCGGCCTCCGCGATGGGTTGGCCGTTGAGGGTGAAGCGAAGCTCGTCCATAGGGCAGCTCTTGGGGGCTCGGGGGGTGGGGTTCATCTGCACCGGCCGGGGCGCGCCGCGGTGTGGCGCTCAGGTGACGCCGCGGCGACCCCTGCGTGACGCCTCCAGTGTATGCCAGCCCTCCGCGCGTTGCAACGCGCCGCGGGCTGGCACACGCCTTGCGCTGCATCCAGGCGACGGCGCGACGGCGCGCCCCCAACCCAGAGGTCACCATGCCCCGCCAGAACATCCTCGCCGCTGCGCTCCCCCTGGCCCTCACGCTCCTCGGCGCCTGCGCCGGACAGAGCCCCGCCCCCGCCGAAGACGCCACGCCCGCCGCCGAGAAACTCCCCGAGGGCCAGGTCCAGCCCCTCAACCCCGAGGAGCCCCCCGCCGACGTCGGCGCCACCAGCCTCCGCCTCGATCCGGCGGCCTCCCGCGTCCTCTTCACCGGCAGCCGCCCCGCCGTCGCCCACACCCGCGCCTTCAGCCGCATCGACGGCCGCCTCCACCTCACCGAGGACGAGCCCGCCTTCATCGAGGTCCTCGTGGACATGACCTCCATCACCGCGGGCCCCGAGGACAAGCTCGTCCAGCACCTCAAGAGCGTGGACTTCTTCGACGTCGCCCGCTTCCCCAACGCCCGCTTCCGCTCCAGCCGCATCACCCCCCTCAACCTGGAGCAGAGCTGGCTCGTCGAGGGGCTCATGGAGGTCCACGGCAAGCATGTCCCCCTGCGCTTCCCCGCCACCGTCACCCGCCTCGACGACGGCGGCGTCCGCGGCGTCGCCCGCTTCACCATCAACCGCCGCGACTACGACGTCTCCTACGAGATGAAGGACGGCGGCCCCATCGAGGACAGCGTCACCCTCGACCTCGACCTCACCTTCCGCCAGGGCGCCGCCCCGGCCCCGGCCCCGGCGGAGGACGACGCGCCCGAGGCGCCTTGATGTGCAAAGTTTGCGACGGCGTGCAGGGTTTGCGCGCCGTCAGGGCGCGTCGGCGTCGGGGGGCGTGAAGACCTCCGGCGCGACGCCGGGGTCGTCGTGCTGCCCGGCCGGGCCGGGGGCAGGCTCCAGGTGGGTGGAGGTGAAGACCCGCCGCTCGGGGAAGGCGTCGCGGAGCTGCGCCTCCAGCCGGGAGGCCTGGGCGTGGGCCTCCCGCAGCGTGCTGGCCCGGGGGAAGAGGAGGTGGGCCTCGATCCAGAGCGCGTCGTTGATCTGGCGGAAGCGCACCTGGTGGTAGCCCTGGATGAGCCCGGCGTCCTGGGCCTGCTGGAAGATCGCCAGGAGGTTGGCGGCGTCGGCCTCCTCCACGCGCTCCATGAGCCCGTTCCACGCCTCCCGCAGCAGGCTGGCGGCGTTGTAGAGGATGTAGAGCCCCGCAGCCAGCGCCGTCAGCGGGTCCAGCCAGGGGAGATCGGTCAAGAGGACCAGCGTGACCCCGGCGATCACCCCCAGGCTGGTCCACATGTCGGTGAGGACGTGGTGGCCGTTGGCCACCAGCACCCGGGCCTGGTGCCGCTTCCCGGTGCGGATGAGGTAGAGCCCCAGCGCCAGGTTCACCGCCGCCATGACCCCCATGATCAGCAGGCCGACCCCGATCTCCCGCAGCTCGGGGCCGTGGAGCAGCGAGCGCCCCGCCAGGTAGAGGATGCCGAGCCCCGCGCTGCCGATCACCGCCCCCTCGGCGCCGATGGAGACGTAGGCGATCTTGCCGTGGCCGTAGGGGTGCTGCCGGTCGGGGGGCTGGCGGGCGTACCACAGGCTGAAGGCCGCGAACCCCGTCGCCAGGATGTGCACCACCGACTCGGCGGCGTCCGAGAGGATGGCGTCGCTGCCGCTGATCCACGCCGCGGTGCACTTGCCCACCAGCATCAACACCGAGGCGCCCAGGCTGAGGTGCATCGCCCGGGCGCGCGGGTCGCTCATTGCTTGTACTCCTTCAGCTTGTACTGGATCTTGCGCGGGCTGATGTTGAGGATGCGGGCGGTGTCCTGGGTGCTGCCGCCGGTGCTCTCGTAGGTCTTCAGGATGGCGAAGCGCTCGATGTCCTCCAGCGTGGAGCCCGGGATGCGGATGTCGCCCCCCACGAAGGCCTGCCCGCCCCGCAGCTCGTCGGGGAGGTGGCGCAGCTCGATGCGCTGCCCGTCGCAGAGGACCACCGCGCGCTCGATGACGTTCTCCAGCTCCCGGACGTTCCCCGGCCAATCCCAGCCCTGGATCCGCTCCAGGGCCTCGGGGGTGATCTCGTGGATGACCTTGGCGTTCTCGGCGGCGAAGCGCGCCACGAAGTGCTGCGCCAGCACCGGGATGTCGCTCCGCCGCGTCCGCAGCGGAGGCGAGAGGACGTTGATGACGTTGAGCCGGTAGTAGAGATCCTCCCGGAAGCGACCCGCACGCACCTCCTCCTGGAGATCCCGGTTGGTGGCCGCCACCACCCGCACGTCCACGCTGATGGTCTGGTTGCCGCCGACCCGCTCGAACTCGCGCTCCTGGAGGAAGCGCAGCAGCTTGACCTGGATGTTGGGCGAGATCTCCCCGATCTCGTCCAGGAAGAGCGTCCCGCCGTCGGCCTCCTCAAAGCGCCCCTTGCGGCGCCCCATCGCGCCGGTGAAGGCGCCCTTCTCGTGCCCGAAGAGCTCGGACTCCAGCAGGCTCTCCGCCAGCGCCGCGCAGTGCAGGCGGATGAAGGGGTGGGCCGCCCGATTGCTCTTCTCGTGCAGCAGGCGCGCGATCAGCTCCTTGCCGGTCCCCGACTCCCCCGTGATCAGCACCGACGCCCGGGCGCTGGCCACCTGGTCGATCATCTTGACCACCTGCTGCATCGGGGCGCTGTTGCCGATGAGCCGCGTCTTGTCGCGCTGCTTGCGCTGCGCTCGCAGCGTCTCCAGCTCCCGGCGCATCCCCAGGCGCCCGAAGGCCCGCTCCAGCACCAGCTGCACCGCGTCGAAGTTCAGCGGCTTGGTGAGGTAGTCCTCCGCCCCGGCCTTCATGGCCTCCACGGCGCTGTCTACGCTGCTGAAGGCGGTCATCACGATGCAGACCAGCTCCGGGCGCTCGACCTTGGCCTTCTGCATGAGGCTGATGCCGTCCAGGAGCGGCATCCGCAGATCCGTCAGCAGGACGTCGCAGGGCCACTCCTTCAGGAGACCCAGCGCCTTGTAGCCGTCCGGCGCCGCGCGGACGGCGTAGCCCTCCTCCCGGAGCAGCGCCGTCAGCGCGTTGCGCGCGTTGGGCTCGTCATCCACCACGAGGACGCGGCGCTCGCCCCGTCCGTCCTCTGCGCTCTCGTCGTGTGTGCTCTCCATACGCTCCCGCTCCTCCCATCCAGATCGTCGCGCATGTTTTGCGTCAAAGCGGGGCGCGACGCAAGCCAGGCGCTGTGCTGCGCCAGGATTTGGCTCCGATGGCGCGTCAAGGCTCCCCTGCGCAGGGCCGACCGCACAAAGTGCGCCATGTTGGGGGTGGGCCGCAGCCTTTACCGCCCAGGCGGCTCCGGTGGCGTGTGAACACATACGGACCCCGCCATCACTGCGTTCGCGCAAGGTGGCACGCATCGTGGATTGACTGCGCCACGCAGGGCGCGCCTCGCACGCTCGCCTCGCGCTCAAGCCTCACCAAGGAGCCTCGCCGTGACCACTCCCAAGACCTTCATCATCGGCTACGACTTCTCCGCGCAGGCGCGGCACGCCCTCCAGATGGGGCTCCGCCTCGCAGACGCCGCCCACGACCGCGTGATCGTGGTGACCTCCCTCCAGGGGCACCTCGACCGCGACGTCCTCCACGCCATCCAGCACGACGCCGAGGCCAGCCACGCCCGCACCGACCTCTACGCCAGCGAGCGCCTCATCCAGGCCGGGGAGCAGCGCCTCCGCGCCGAGCTGGACGGCTTCCACCTGGGAGACACTCAGGTCCGCGTCGAGGTCGGCCTGGGACGACCCTGGGAGCTGATCCTGGAGGCCGCCGACAACTACGAGGCCGACCTCATCGTCGTCGGCGTCACCGGCCTGGGCACGCTGGAGCGCTGGGTGGTCGGCTCGACCTCCGAGCGCCTGGTCCGCCAGAGCCGCTGGCCCGTCATGGTGGTCGCGGGCGAGCAGGCCCCCCGCACGATCCTCTGCCCCGTGGACTTCTCCCCCGCCTCCTCCGCCGCCCTCGCTGAGGCCGTGGAGCTTGGCCGCCGCTTCGACAGCCTCCTGCACATCGTCCACGCCGTGCCCTCGGCGCCCTCCTTCGCGGAGGTCGGCGCCTTCGACGACGACTCCTGGAAGGAGGCCGCAGGCAAGCAGGCCGCCGCCCAGCTCGACGCCTTCCTCGCCGAGCAGGACCTCACCGGGGTCCAATGGGAGCGTCACCTCCGCCTCGCCAGGAGCGGCGAGGTCGCCGCGCTGCCGGACGCCCTGATCGTGGCGAGCGCGGCCGAGCTGAAGGTGGATCTGATCTGCATGGGCTCCATCGGCCGCTCCGGCCTCCAGGCCGTGCTCATCGGCAACACCGCCGAGCGCGTCCTCCGCAACCTCCCCTGCTCCCTCCTGACGGTCAAGTCGGACGACTTCTCGCTGAAGCGCGCGTGACCCCCCCGGCGCCGTAACCTCCTGTTCGCTTCGCTCTCAGGAGGAACGGCGCCGGTCCCCCCCGTGACGGGGGGACACCGACGAGACGTCGCTTCGCTCCCCGCGGTCGCCCGCGGCCCCGGGGCCGCGCCGACACCCCCCCCCCAACCCCCCCCCCCAAACCCCCCCCCCCCCCCCCCCGGGGGGGCCCCCCCCCAGCGGGGGGGGGGGGCCCGGGGGCCCCCCCGCGCGCA
>CAUJGC010000103.1 GCA_963169075.1 Myxococcota bacterium | reverse complement strand
GGTTGATTGGGGGGTGGGGTGAGGTTGATTGGGGGGAGCGTTGAAGGTGGTTGGAGGGAGCGTCGGGGTTGATTGGGGGGAGCGTTGGGGTTGATTGGGGGGAGCGTTGGGGTTGATAGGAGGGAGCGTCGGGGTTGATGGGAGGGAGCGTCGAGGTTGATGGGGGGGAGCGTCGGGGTTGATTGGGGGGAGCGTTGAGGTTGATTGGGGGGAGCGTCGGGGTTGATTGGGGGGAGCGGCTTGGGTGGTCCTCACAAGCATCGCAGGGACTCCACCCGACGCTCGCCACCGGTCCCAGCGACCCGTCGGTGTCCCCCCGTCACGGGGGGGACCGGCTGCGTTGCTCCTGCGAGCGCAGCGAGCAGGAGCTTACGCAGCCGGGGGGGTTGCCGTCGCGGGGGGGACTCGCTGTGCGGAGCCGGAGCTTACGGGGCCGGGGGGGCTCGCAGGGCGTAGAGGGTGTCGAAGAGGACGGGGATGACGAGGAGGGTGAGGAGGGTGGAGGAGGCGAGGCCGGCGATGACGGTGAGGGCGAGAGGTGCGCGCAGCTCGGCGCCTTCTCCGAGGCCGAGGGCGAGGGGGAGGAGGCCGAGGATGGTGGTGAGGGTGGTCATGAGGACGGGGCGGAGGCGGACGGCGCAGGCCTGTTGGATGGCTTCGCGTCTTGGGAGTCCGCGGGCCTGCTGCTGGAGGATGTAGTCGATGAGGACGATGGCGTTGTTGACGACGATGCCAGCGAGCATGATGAGGCCGATGAAGACGACGACGGAGAGGGGTGTGTGGGTGGCGTCGAGGGCGAAGGCGACGCCGATGACGGCGAGGGGTACGGAGCCGATGATGATGAGGGGTGCGAGGAGGGACTCGAACTGGCTGGCCATGATGACGTAGACGAGGAAGATGGCGAGGGCGAGGGCGAGGAGGAGGGAGCGCCTGGCGTCTTGCAGCTCCTGGTTCTGTCCGCCGAGGTGGGCGGAGAAGCCGGGGGGGAGCGGGGTGGTGTCGAGGGTGGCCTGGACGCGGCTGGCGAGGGTGTCGAGGTCGAGGGAGTCGCTGTGGATGTGGAGGAGCGCGGCGCGTTGTCCGTCGGCGTGTCGGATCTCGGCGGGGCCTTCGCGCAGCTCGATGTGTGCGACGGCGCCGAGGGTGATGGGGATGGGGAGGGCGTTGGGATCGGGCGGGGTGTGGTAGGCGACGACGAGGTCGCGGAGGGCGTCCAGATCGCGGAGCTGGTCGCGTCGGAGGCGGAGCTGGATATCGACGCGGCGCTGGTCCTGTCGGAGCTGGGAGGGGAGGGTGCCCTGGACCTTGGCGCGGACGACCTCGGCGGTCTGTCGGAGGTCGAGGTTGCGGCTGGCGAGGGCGTCGCGGTCGAAGGCGATGCGGACCTCGGGGTGTCCCGCGCGGGTGGAGGCGCGGACCTCCTGGACGCCGGGGATGGCCTGGAGGCGCTGGGTGAGGGTGGCGGCGCTCTGCTGGAGGAGGTCGAGGTTGTAGCCCTGGAGGGTGACCTGGACAGGGGTCTGGAGCGAGAAGAGGGTGGGGGCCTTGAGCTCGGCCTGGACGCCGGGCTGGTCGCGGAGGATGCGTCGGAGCTGGTCGGCGGCGCGGTCTTCGGCGGCCTGGATGTCGCGGGCGGGGCGGAGGCGGAGGTGGAGGGTGGCGGAGTGGGGTCCGCGGTCGGCGTCGCTGATGGAGTCCAGCTCGGCGCCGATGGAGGCGGAGGAGGAGTCGAGGCCGTCCACGGCGTCGAGGCGCTGCTCGATGCGCGTGACGGCGGCCTCGGTGTCCTGGAGCGAGGTGCCGATGGGGAGCTGGAGGTCGGCCTGGAACTCGCCCTGGTGGAGCGTGGGGAGCAGCTCGGCGCCGGCGCGCTGGAGGGCGAAGAGGGCGAGGGCGAGGAGGGCGGCGGTGATGGCGAGGGTGAGGAGTCGGGCGCGGAGGGCGAAGGCGAGGAGCCGGGCGTAGGTCTGGGTGAGGAGGTGGAAGGCGCGGTCGAAGAGCCAGAGGGGCGGCGCGGTGACGGCGCGGAGGACGACGGCGAGGGCGCGGAGGAGGGCGCGGAGGAGGAGTGTGGTGAGGGCGAGGAGTCCGCCGAGGAGCTTGGCGAAGAGCAGCTCCAGGGGGAGGAGGAGGGCGGTGCGGAGGAGGATCCAGGGGGCGAGGAGGGCGCGGAGGGGGAGGGGTCTGGGCGCGCGGAGGTCGTCTCGCGCGGCGGCGAGGGAGGCGAGGCGCCACCCGGGGTGGCGCGTGCGTGTGTGGGCGTCGTCGTCGGGGGCGCGCTGGAGCTGGAGGGCGGCGAGCATGGGGACGACGGCGAGGGCGACGGCGAGGGAGGCGAGGAGGGAGGAGATGACGGTGAAGGCGAGGTCGGTGAAGATGGGTCCGGCGATGCCTTCGACGAAGATGAGGGGGAGGAAGACGGCGGTGGTGGTGAGGGTGGAGGCGACGACGGCGCCGCCGACCTCGCGGACGCCGCGTATGGCGGCGTCGCGTATGGAGTCGCCCTCTTCGCGGCAGCGGAAGATGGACTCGAGGACGACGATGGAGTTGTCCACGAGCATGCCGGTGCCGAGGGCGAGTCCGCCGAGGGACATGAGGTTGAGGCTGGTGCCGAAGAGGCGCATGGGGGCGAAGGTGGCGATGACGGAGAGGGGGATGGCGACGGCGATGATGGAGGTGGACCAGGGGGAGCGGAGGAAGACGTAGAGGACGAGGACGGCGAGGAGGGCGCCGAGGAGTGCGGTGGAGAGGACCTCGTCGATGGCGGCCTCGACGTAGCGTGCGGGGTCGGAGAGGAGGGTGAGGGCGGCGCCAGGTGGGAGTGTTCTGGCGAGGGGGAGGGTCTGGGGCTGGGGTGGTCCGGGCTTGCCCGCGGGTCGGGGTGGTGGCGGTGGCGGGGTGTCGGGGGCGTCGGGGTCTCCGAGGAGGCGGTCTTTGAGGAGCTGCGCGGTCTGGACGAGGTTGGCGTCGGCCTCTTTGAAGACGGCGATCTCGACGGCCTCGCGTCCGTCGATGTGCGTGGCGACCTCGCGGTCGCGGTGGTCGGTGTAGACGTCTGCGACGGCTTCAAGGGGGAGGGGGACGCCGCCGGGTGAGGCGACGATGAGCTGGGCGAGGTCTTCGGGTGAGCGGAACTCGTTGAGGGTGCGGACGAGGTAGTCGATCTGTCCGCTCTGGAGCTGTCCTCCGGCGAGGTTGACGTTCTCTGCGAGGAGCCGCTGCTGGATGTCTGCGGGGGTGAGTCCGTAGCGGTCGAGGCGTCGCTGGTCGAGGTCGATGCGGACGAGGGGTTCGCGTCCGCCGAGGACGCGGACGGAGGCGACGCCGGGGACCTTCTCCAGCTCGCGTGCGATGTCCTCTTCGGCGATGAGGCGGAGCGTGGCGAGGGGGAGGTCTCCGGCGAGCCCGACGCGGAGGATGGGGTCGAGGGCGGGGTCGTAGCGGAGGAGGAGTGGAGGCTCGGCGCCTTCGGGGACGCGGAGGACATCGACGCGCTCGCGGACGCGCTGCCCGGCGAAGTCCATGTTGGCGTCCCAGTGGAAGCGGAGGACGACGTCGGAGAGGCCGGGTCGTGAGGTGGACTCGACATCGACGACGCCTTCGACGGTGCGGAGGACCTCTTCGATGGGTCGGGTGACCTCGGCCTCGACCTCTTCGGGTGCGGCGCCGGGGTAGGTGGTGCGGAGGGTGAGGGTGGGGTAGGCGAGGTCGGGGAGGAGGTTGAGGGGGAGGAGCCCCCAGGAGAGCGCGCCGAAGACGGCGACCGCGGCGACGATCATGATCGTGGCGACGGGGCGGTCCACGGTGAGGGCCCAGAGGCCCTCGCGTGGTGGGGGTGTCATGGCGGGGTGTCCTGGGCGGGTCGGACGGGGGTGCCGTCTTTGAGTCCGGCCTGTCCGACGACGATGAGGCGCTGTCCTTCGGAGAGGCCCTGGGTGATCTCGACGGTGTCGTCTGCGCTGGCGCCGAGGGTGACGCGGGTGCGCCTGGCGGTCCAGGCGTCGTCGCCGTCGGGTGCGGCGACGAAGACGAGGGGCTGGTTCTCCTCCCAGGTGATGGCGCGTCGCGGGGCGAGGAGGGCGTCATCGCGTCGCGCGGTGACGACGCGCAGCTCCGCGAGGAGTCCGGGGCGGAGGGCGGGCGCGTCGGGGGTGTCGAGCTGGGGTCGCGTGGGGAGATCGACGGTGAGCTTGACGGTGCCGGTCTGGGGGTTGACCACGGGGCTGATGAGGCGGACGCTGCCGAGGAAGCGGTGTTCGGGGCCGAGGGCGGGGACGGTGGCGAGGACGGGCGCGCCTTCGCGGAGGCGGGCCAGGGCGTCGGCGGCGACGTGGAGGCTGGCCTGGAGGTGGAGGGGATCGACGAGGGTGAAGAGGGCGGCGCCGGGTGCGATCTGCTGTCCGGGCTGGACGCTGCGTGAGGCGACGACGCCCTGGAGTCCGGCGCGGACCTGGAGGAGCTGGAGCTGGTGCTGTGCGCGCTGGAGCTGGCTCTGGGCCTCCTGGAGCTGGGCGCGCAGCTCATCGGCGGACTGGCGGGGGGCGTAGCCTTTGGCGACGAGGGGTTCGAGGTCGGCCAGCTCGCGCTTGAGCCGGGCGACGAGGTGTGCGGCGTTGGAGCGGGTGAGGGCGAGGTCGGGGTTGTCGATCTCGGCCAGGAGCTGTCCGGGCTGGACGGCGTCGCCCTCTTCGACGAGGACGCGGCGGAGGGTGCCGCCGCTCTCGGCGACGAGGAGGAGCTGGTGTCGCGCCTCGACGGTGGCGGTGCCGCGGACGGTCTCTTCGGCGGTGCCGCGTCGGACGGGCTCGGTCTGGACGGGGACAGGGGGTTGGGCCTGGGCGCCGGCGTCGGGAGCGTCCTCGGCGGGGTCGGCGCCTGGCGCGGGGCATGCGGCGGCGAGGAGGAGGAGGAGGGCTGCTGCGGCGAGGCGCCCTGGGAGGTCAGGCCCGCGGGGGGGCCGCGAGGAGGCGTTGGATCTCACGCGCCAGCTCTTCTTTGGGGGCGAGGCCCGTGTGGATGTAGCGGATGCTGCCCTCGCGGTCGATGATCACGAGGGTCGGGATGCGCTGCACGCCGAAGTCGCGGGCGGTGGCGCCGGAGTCGAGCGCGACGGGGAAGGTGTAGCCGCCCTGCTGGATGTAGTCCTGGACGCGCTGGGCGCGGTCGGCCTCGCGGGGGTCGTCGGTGTTGATGGAGAGGATGGTGACGTCCTTGCCCTGGAGGTCGCGGTGCAGCTCCTGGAGGGCGGGCATCTGGCGCTTGCAGGGGCCGCAGTAGATGGCCCAGAAGTCGAGGAGGACGACCCGCCCCCGGAGGTCGTCCAGGCGCAGCTCGCCCTGCTGATCGAGGCGCGGGACGGCGAAGGTCGGCGCGGGCTGATCGAGGAGGTCGTCGTGGTCCGCGCCGCCGCGGAGGAACCACCCGAGGTTCAGGGCGACGAGGACCGCCAGGAGGGCGCCCAGGCTGTAGACGACGAGCTTGTCACGGGTCTCGGGGGACATGGGGCTCGGGGTCAGAAGGTTTCCATGCTCTCTTTGGCGGGAGCGGGCGACTCGGCATCAAAGTCGTAGGCGCGCTTGTCCTTGGCCTTGTTGGCTGGGGCGCGCCTGGAGGGCGCGGCTTTCTTGTCCTGGGAGCGGCCGAAGGCGCGGTTCCAGGTCTCCTCGGCCTCCCGGGCGAGGGTGCCGCCGCCGCCGCCGCCCTTGAGGTCGTCGAGGAGGAGGCGGGCCTCCTCGCTCTGCGGGTCCTGGGCGAGGAGGGACTTGGCGAGGTAGAAGCGGGCCTCGTCGGCGCGGGGGCTCTGGGGGTACTGGGCGAGCATGGCGCGGAAGGAGCCCACGGCGTCGCCGTGGTTGCCGAGGCGCTGCTGGTTGAAGCCGCGCGAGAAGAGGCCCTGCATGTGGTAGGTGGAGCCGCGGGGTGCGTTCTGGACGACCTCGTCGAAGCCGGAGGCGGCGCCGCTCAGGTCGCCGCGCTGCTGGCGGAGGAGGGCGCGGTTGTAGGCGTCCTCGCTGCGCTGGAGATCCCAGGCGTCCTGCTGCACCGTCTTCGCCTGCTCCTCCTTCGCGTCGGCCTTCTCGGCGGCGTCGCCGCCTCCAGCGGCGCCCTCGCCGCCGACGCGATAGTCGCCGTAGCCGCCGAGGCTGCCGACGGAGGAGCCCCACCCCCCCGAGCGGGACGACGCCGCGTTGGAGCGGGCGTTGGCCTGGGGCGGCGCGGCGTCTGCGTCGGCGGCCCAGGCGTCGACGCCGCTGGCGTTGGCCATGTTGCGGGTGCCCTGCGCCATGGAGGTGCCCTGAGGCGGCGGCGGCGCAGCCTCCGCCTGGACCTGGGCGACCTCCAGGTTCTTGTCGGCCATCGGCTCGATGGGCTTCCCGGCGGCGGGCAGCGGCGCAGGCGCGTCGCGCTTGGCGTTGACGTTGGCGTTGACGTTCTGAGCGACCTCCTGCGGAGGAGCTGCGCGCTGCGCCTTCGCATCCTCTGCGGCGATCTCCTCGCGGACGTCCGCCGGGGCCTCGGCCGAGGGCTGCGCGCTCGGCTCGGGGGCGGCGCCGCCTTCGGTGCGGGCCTCGACGTCGGCTTCGGCTTCGCCCAGGGCGACGGTGGGGGGGCGCTGGACGGCCTGCTCGTCGTAGGCCGCCTCCAAGGCAGGCGCCGCCGGGGCCGCCTGGGTGGCGACCGCCGGCGCGGCGGCCTCCATCGCAGGCTCGGCGCCCTGGCGCGAGTTCACGCCGACGGCCACCAGCACGACCAGCGCGGCGGTCGCGGCCACGGCGAAGGAGGGGTGCGTCAGCCAGGTGCGCACGCGGTCCCAGGTGGAGACCTGGGCCTCGGCGTAGCGTTCGGCCTGCTTGCGGGCTTCGCGGAGGATGTTGGCGCGGACCAGGTGCGGCGCCTCCTCCATCGGGAGGGCCTGGGTCACCAGGCCCCGGAGCGCCTGGATGCGGCGGACCTCCTCGCGGGCCTCGGGGGAAGCCTGGAGCGCAGCCTCGACCTGGCTGCGCTGCTCCGGAGGCAGGTCGCCGTAGACGTAATCGAGGAGGTTGTTCTTGAGGTCCTGATCGTTCATGGTGCGTCCCCGCAGCGGGGTGAAGGTGCGTCATGCTGCCCCTCCGAGAGGCACAGACACACAGAGCAACGCAGGTATGCCCCAGGTGGATCTAAAAGTCCTGCGCGCCTCATAGCGACCCGACCTCCCGCTGCTCGTCCTCGTCAAAGGAGTAGGTGCGGAACTCCTCCAGGTAGCCGCGCAGCGTCTCCAGAGCGTAGCGCATACGGCTCTTGACCGTGTTCTCCGGGACGCCGACCACGTCCGCGATCTCGCGGAACTTCAGCCCGTTGACCTCGCGCATCAAGAAGACCTCGCGCTGATCGTGGGGCAGCGCGTCGAGCGCCTCCTGGAGCCTGCGCTGGAAGTCCTGCCGGACCATCGCGACGTTCCCCGCCCGCGCATGCCCGTCGCTCAACGTGCTCCCGATCGTCCGCTCATCCTCCCCCCCCACCCCCCCGAGCGGCTTGTCCAGCGAGACCTCGCCGCGACCGCTCTGCCGCCTGGAGCGATCAATGCAGATGTTCCGGGCGATGGTGTAGAGCCAGGTCGTGAAGCGCGCCGTCGGCTTGTAGTTGGGGGCGCCCTTGATGACCCGGTAGAAGACCTCCTGGGTGAGATCCTCCGCCTTGGCCCGGTCATAGACCGAGCGCAGGATGAAGTTGTAGATGCCCCGCTCGTGGCGCTTGAGCAGCACCTCAAAGGCCTCGGTGACGCCCTCGGCGTAGAGCCCCATCAGCTCCTCGTCGGGGATCTCCTCGACGGGCTGGGCAGGCGGCCAGCGCTTGTCCTTCCTACGGCCGCCGAAGAACCTGGCAATGAGCACGAGCACGGTGGACAACCCGGATCAGGGGCCCGCAGGAGCGCAGACCCACAGGGTGAGCGCCCGCAGCATGACACAGCGCCGCAACGCCGTCGAGGGGGTAGCTCATTCCGGTGCCCCCCCCGTGACGGCAACCCCCCCGGCCCCGTAACCGCCGACTCCGCTGCGCTTCATCGGCGGAACGGGGC
>CAUJGC010000102.1 GCA_963169075.1 Myxococcota bacterium | reverse complement strand
GGGGCGTTCGTCTGGCCGAGCAGGCCAGACGTTACGCCCCCGGGGGGGTTGCGTCGCCCCCCTTTTTTCTATACACACGCCCGTCTACAGGCGGCGCGGGGCGTGTGGCGGCGCGCAGGTGGGGTGATCGAGGAGCGAGCGATGTTGCGTGATCGAGCGCCGATAACGGCGGAGGCGCGGGGGATCTGGCTGGGGTCGGCGTCGCCTCGGCGCCGGGAGCTGCTGGCGCAGGTGGGGCTGGAGCCGTGGGTGCGGGTGAGCGACGTCGCGGAGGTCCGCGGCCCCGGGGAGCGCCCGGCGGACTACGCCCTGCGGCTGGCCCAGGAGAAGGGGAGGGCGGCGCGGGCGGCGGTGGGGGCGACGTGGAAGGCCGGGGAGCCGAGCTGGATCGTCGCCGCCGACACGATCGTGGTCCAGGGGGAGACGACGCTGGAGAAGCCGGGGAGCCCGGAGGAGGCCGAGCGGATGCTCGGACGCCTCAGCGGGCAGGCCCACGAGGTCATCACCGCGTTCTGGGTGGGGGATGTGCAGGGCGCCGCGTCGCGCTCGCAGGCCGTCACCGCGAAGGTCGTGTTCCGGGAGCTGACCGCCGCCGAGATCCGCGGCTACGTCGCCACCCAGGAGCCCATGGACAAGGCCGGCGCCTACGGCATCCAGGGCATCGGCGGGGCGTTCGTGTCCCGGATCGAGGGCTCCTACACCGCCATCGTCGGCCTCCCCGTCCAGGCCGTCGTCGCGGCCCTGATCGAGCAGGGCGCCCTGGTGGGCTTCCCGTGGGGGCCGCGCTGATGTCCGCCACCGCCCACATCCCCGCCCAGTGGACCGAGGTCCGCGACGCCGTCCGCGCGGCAGCCCGCGCCGCAGGCCGCGACCCCGACGCCGTGCGCCTCATCGCCGTCTCCAAGACGCACCCCGCCGAGGCCGTCGTCGCCGCCTTCGAGGCCGGCGCCCGCGACTTCGGGGAGAACCGCGTGGAGGAGCTGGAGGCCAAGCGCGCCGAGGTCGCCCGCCTCCTGGGCGCCGACGCCGCCCAGGCCCTCCGGTGGCACCTCATCGGGCAGCTCCAGAGCCGCAAGGTCCGCAGCCTCGGCCCGGTGGAGCGGGTCCACACGGTGGATCGCGCCTCGCAGCTCCGCGCCTTCGCCCAGCGCGGCCCCCGGCAGGCCGTCCTCCTGGAGGTCAACGTGGGGGAGGAGCCCCAGAAGGGCGGCGTCGCCCCCGACCTCCTCCCCGCCTTCGCCCTGGAGGCCGTCGCCTCCGGCGCCGTCGAGGTCCGCGGCGTCATGGCGATCCCCCCGGTGCGGGAGACGGCGGCGGCGCGCGCCGCGGACTTCCGCGCCGTCCGCGCGGCCCTGGAGGCCGTCCAGGCGGTCCTCGCCCCCGAGGACGCCGCCCGCTGCGTGGAGCTGAGCATGGGCATGAGCGCAGACTACCCCGAGGCGATCGCGGAGGGAGCGACGTGGGTGCGGGTAGGGACCGCGATCTTCGGCAGGAGGCAGGCGTGATCCTCAGCGGCGTGAAGGTAGGCTTGATCGGGTGCGGGAACATGGGGTCGGCCATCGTCGAGCCGCTGGTGCGGCGCGGCTCCGTGGCCCCGGAGGACCTGCACGTGTGCGGGCGCGGCGCCTCGGCGGCGGCGCTGGCCGCGCGGCTCGGGTGCCGGGTGGAGCCCACCCCCACCGACGTGATCCACGCCTGCGAGGTCACGATCCTCGCGGTGAAGCCCAAGGACATGCTCGGCATGCTCGGCGGCGTCGCCTGGCCCGAGGCGCCCCGCGTGCTCGTGAGCGTCGCCGCAGGCCTCGCCGTGGGCACGCTCCAGGAGGCCGTCCCCTCCCAGCACCGCGTCATCCGCACCATGCCCAACACCCCCATCCAGGTCGGCGCAGGCGTCACCGCCGTCCTCCGGGGCAGCGACGAGGCCGCCTACCGCCTGGCCGCCGCCCTCTTCGAGCCCAGCGGCGTCGTCGCGGAGCTGCGCGATGAGGCCCTCTTCGACGCCGTCACCGGCCTCTCCGGCTCCGGCCCCGCCTACATCTTCCTCGCCCTGGAGGCCCTGGCCGACGGCGGGGTCAAGGCGGGGCTCTCGCGGGAGGTGGCGATGCGCCTGGCGCTCCACACCGTCCGCGGCGCCGCCGAGCTGGCGCTCCAGACCCAGACCCACCCCGGCGCCCTCAAGGACGCCGTCGCCAGCCCCGGCGGGACCACCATCCACGCCGTCGCCTCCCTGGAGGCCGCCGGCTTCCGCAGCGCGCTGATCGAGGCCGTCGGCGTCGCCGCCGCCCGCTCCCGCGCCATGAGCCGCCCCGCGGGGGACCCATGAGCCAGGACGACACCCCCCGGGACGACGCCCCCCGCGCTGCCCCCGACGCCGAGCGCCTGACCCCGCTCCAGGTCCAGCAGCAGCGCTTCACCTCCCGCCTCCGAGGCTGCGACCCCGCCGAGGTCGCCGACTTCCAGGAGCGCGTCCGCCGCGAGCTGGAGGCCCTCCTCCGCGAGCGCCACCTCCTCCTCGACACGATCGAACACCTCCGCGCCGAGGTCGCCGCCGCCCGCGAGGACGCCGAGGCCGCCCGCGAGGCCGCCGAGGCCGACGCCCAGGCCACCCAGGGCGAGGCCGCCGCCGAGGCGTCGCGCCTGATCAGCGCCGCCCAGGCCGAGGCCGACGCCCTCCGCCAGCGCGCCCAGGAGGAGGCGTCCCGCCTCCAGATCGAGGCCGCCGAGCTGCGCCGCCACCGCGACGCCTTCCACGCCCAGCTCCGGGAGGTGATCGACGCCCACGCCCGCCTCCTGGCCCGCTACCCGGGGCCGACCTCATGAGCGGCGATCCGCCCTGGCTGACCCGGCTGCCCGACGGGATCGCCCTCGATCTCTACATCGCGCCCCGCGCCAGCCGCACCCAGGTCTGCGGCACCCACGACGGCCGCCTCAAGCTCCAGGTCGCCGCCCCCCCCGTGGACGGCGCCGCCAACAAGGAGATCGTCGCCTTCATCGCCCGCTGGCTCGGGGTGGCGCGCGGCGACGTCTCCATCGCCAGCGGCGAGCAGGGCAAGCGCAAGCGGGTGATCGTGCGGGGGGGCAGGGTTGACATCCCCCCGGCGCCCCACTAGCCTCCGTCCGCCTGGGAGATCCGGGGAGCTTGGAGGAGCAGGACACCGTGAAGATCGAGAACGCGCGCATCGCAGTCGTGGGGCTGGGGTATGTTGGCCTGCCGTTGGCCGTAGAGTTCGGCAAGCGCTTCCCGACGCTGGGGTTGGACATCGACCCGCGTCGGATCGAGGAGCTGAAGCGGGGCTTTGACCGCACCGAGGAGGTGACGACGGCGGAGCTGGCGGAGGCGACGCAGCTGCGCTTGAGCATCGACGCAGCGGAGCTGCGGGGGTGCAACACGATCATCGTGACCGTGCCGACGCCGATCGATCGGCACAAGCGGCCGGATCTGACGCCGCTGGTGTCGGCCAGCACGGCCATCGGGGATCACCTGGCGGCGGGGACGGTGGTGGTCTACGAGTCCACCGTCTACCCGGGGGCCACCGAAGAGGAGTGCGTGCCGATCCTGGAGCGTCGCTCGGGGCTGCGCTTCAACGAGGGGTTCTTCGCGGGCTACAGCCCGGAGCGGATCAACCCCGGCGACAAGCAGCACCGGCTGCCGACGATCCGGAAGGTGGTGGCGGGCTCGACGCCGGAGGTGGCGGCGTACCTGACCGATCTCTACGGGGCGATCATCACGGCGGGCATCCACACGGCCAGCTCGATCAAGGTGGCGGAGGCGGCGAAGGTCATCGAGAACACGCAGCGCGACGTCAACATCGCGCTGATCAACGAGCTCTCGATGCTCTTTGACCGCCTGGGGGTGGACACCGCCGAGGTGCTGGACGCGGCGGCCACCAAGTGGAACTTCCTGCGCTTCAGCCCGGGGCTGGTGGGCGGTCACTGCATCGGGGTGGACCCGTATTATCTGACCCACAAGGCGCAGGCGGTGGGTCACCACCCGGAGATGATCCTGGCGGGTCGCCGGACCAACGACGGGATGGGGCCCTATGTGGCCCAGCGGGTCATCCGGCTGATGCACCAGAAGGGGCTGGCGGTGGCGGGGTCGCGGGTGCTGGTGCTGGGCATCACCTTCAAGGAGGACTGCCCGGACCTGCGCAACAGCCGCGTCATCGACGTCATCGACGAGCTTCAGGCCCACCGCGCGCAGGTGGACGTGTGGGATCCCCGGGCGGAGGCCGCCGAGGTCCACCACGAGTACAACCTCCACCCCATCGCGCAGCCTGAGGCGGGCGTCTATGACGCGGTGATCCTGGCGGTGGCCCATCGGGAGTTCCTGGCGATGGACCCGGCGCAGGTGCGGGCGCTGGGGCACGCCGACGCGGTGCTCTTTGATGTGAAGGCGCGCCTCCCGCGCGAGATCGTTGACGGCCGCCTCTGAGGCGCCCCCCCTCCACGCTGGAGCAGACCTCCATGACGACGCTGCTGATCACGGGCGGCGCGGGCTTCATCGGCTCGCACCTGGCCCGTCGCTTCCTGTCGGACGGCTACCACGTCCGCGTCCTCGACAACCTCTCCTCGGGCAAGCGGGCCAACCTGGCGGGCGTGCTGGATGACGTGGAGCTGATCGAGGGTGACATCCGCGACCCGGACACCTGCCTGCGGGCGGCGCAGGGCGCGCAGGCGATCTTCCATCAGGCGGCGCGGCCCTCGGTGCCGCTCTCCATCGCGCAGCCGGAGCTCTCGCACACGGCCAACATCGACGGCACCTTCAACGTGCTCATGGCGGCGCGCGACGCGGGGGTGCAGCGGGTGATCTTCGCGGCCTCGTCCTCGGCCTACGGCGACGCCGACGAGCCGGTCAAGCACGAGGGGCTGCCGCCGCGCCCCAAGAGCCCCTACGCGCTCCAGAAGCTCACCGGCGAGTACTACATGCAGCTCTTCGCGGAGAGCTACGGGCTGGAGACGCTCTCGCTGCGCTACTTCAACGTCTTCGGCCCGCGCCAGGACCCGAAGAGCCAGTACGCCGCTGCCATCCCGGCCTTCGCGACGCACCTGCTGCGCGGCGAGGCGCCGACGGTGTACGGGGATGGGACGCAGACCCGGGACTTCACCTACATCGACAACGTGGTGCACGGCAACGCCCTGGCCCTCACGGCCCCCAACGCCCAGGGTCAGGTGATCAACGTGGCCTGCGGCGAGAGCATCAGCGTCAACGACGTCATCCAGCTCCTCAACGAGGTGCTGGGCACCGCCATCCAGCCCGTCTACGCCCCCACGCGGCCCGGCGACGTCATGCACTCGCTGGCCGACATCTCGCGGGCGCGGCAGCTCCTGGGCTACGAGGTGCTCATCCCCTTCCGCGCGGGGCTGGAGCAGGCGGTGGCGTGGTATCGGGAGGCTGCTGCGGGGGCGTGACGTCCTGCGAAGCGAAGCGCAGCAGGAGCAACGGTGCCGGTCCCCCCCGTGAGGGCAACCCCCCCGGCCCCGTAAGCTCCTGCATCGCTGCGCTCGCAGGAGCAACGGGGCCGGTCCCCCCCCGGGCGGGGGGGAACCCGCGGGGCGGGGGGGGCGGGGGGGGAGGAGGGGGGGGGGGGGGGGGGGCCGG
>CAUJGC010000101.1 GCA_963169075.1 Myxococcota bacterium | reverse complement strand
GGTGTCCCCCCGTCACGGGGGGGACCGGGGGCGTTGCTCCGGGCCGGGCTTTGCCCGAGCCCGGAGCTTACGCCCCCGGGGGGGTCAGGGTTGAACTTTGTTCAGCCTTGCGGTATCCTCCTCCCTCGACGCGGTGTGCCTCGGCGCGCCGCCTGACGCGCAGCAACCCGAGGTGAGCAGATGGAGCAGGAAGCGAGGCGAGCTGGACGCGAGGTGATGGTCCTGCCGACGGAGCTGGCGAACCAGATCGCCGCCGGAGAGGTCATCGAGCGACCGGCGTCTGCGATGAAGGAGCTGGTGGAGAACGCCCTGGACGCCGACGCGACCCAGGTCTTTGTGGACATCGGGGAGGGCGGGCGGGATCTCCTCCGGGTCACCGACAACGGGCACGGCATGACGCGCGAGGACGCGGTGCGGGCGCTGGAGCGCCACGCCACCTCCAAGATCCGCACCGTCACCGACCTCTTCGACATCGCCACCCTCGGCTTCCGAGGCGAGGCGCTGCCCTCCATCGCCTCGGTGTCGCGCTTCGCGCTGGAGACCCGCGCCCGAGGCGCCCTGGTCGGCACCCGGATCGAGGTCGAGGGCGGCAAGCTCAAGAGCGTCCGCGACGCCGGGGTCCCCGAGGGCACCCGGATCGAGGTCCGCGACCTCTTCTTCAACACCCCCGCCCGCCTCAAGTTCATGAAGAACGACTCCACCGAGGTCCGCCACGTCTCCGAGGCCCTCCTCCGGGTCGCCCTCAGCCGCTACGACGTCCACTTCCGCCTCACCCACAACGACCGGAAGATCATGGACGTGCCCGCCAACACCGACCTCGGGGATCGGGCCCTGGCCCTCTTCGGGCGCGAGACCCGCGAGGCCCTCTTCGAGACCACCGAGTACCCCCCGCTGGACGGCATCCGCGCCTGGGGCCTCACCTCGCGCCCCGACATCACCCAGCGCTCCACCAGCCGCTTCTACGCCTACGTCAACGGCCGCTTCGTCAAGGACAAGACCATCTACGCCGCCATCAAGGGCGCCTACCGCGGCGTCATGGAGCCCACCCGCTACCCCATGGTGGTCCTCTTCGTCGAGGTCCCCCCCCGCCTCGTCGATGTCAACGTCCACCCCTCCAAGATCGAGGTCCGCTTCACCCACCCCGACAACGTCTACCGCGCCGTCTACCACGCCATCCAGGAGACCCTCCAGGTGACCCCGTGGGTGGACTCCGTCACCCGCACCTACACCCTCAAGCCCAAGACCCGCCCCATCCCCGGCTTCGAGATCGGCGCCGAGGAGCAGCGCACCATCGAGCCCCTCAACGCACGCTTCGCCCAGGGCGCCCTCCCGCTCGGGGAGCACCGACGCCCCGCCGAGCCCCTCCGCGTCCCCATCGCGGACATCTTCGGCCCCCCGAAGGCCCGCGACAACGTCCGCGTCACCCCCGCGCCGAGCCCCCCCGTCACCCCGCCGCCGCTGCGCCCCGACCCCTTCGCCCCCAAAGCCCCGCTCCCGGCTGTCACCCCGCCCCTCACCGACCCCGCACCCGACACCGGCCGCGTCGTCGAGATCGCCAACGAGCAGGCCGAGGCCGAGGCGCGCGCCCTCCGCATGCAGTCCGAGGGCTACTTCTCCCGCCTGCGCTACATCGGCCAGTTCAAGCGCGCCTACCTCGTCTGCGAAGACGCCTCCGGGCTCGTCATCGTCGATCAGCACGCCGCGCATGAGCGCATCGGCTTCGAGCGCCTCCGCAAGACCTACGCCACACACCACAAAGAGGCCCAGCAGCTCCTCATCCCCGAGCGCATCTCCCTCGACACCCTCCGCTCCGCCGCCCTCGACGAGCACCTCGACTTCTTCCAGCGCCTCGGCTTCGAGCTGGAGCCCTTCGGCGGCCTCGACTGGGCCCTCAAGGCCGTCCCCGCACTCCTCGCCAGGGCACGCTACGCCGCCTTGATCAAGGACGCCCTCGACGACCTCGCCTCACTCGGACGCTCCGACCGCATCGAGGAGGCCCGCGACGCCATCTTCGCCCGCATGGCCTGCCACGCCGTCATCCGCGCCGGAGACGCCCTCACCCCCGAGGAGGTCCTCGGCCTCTTCCGACAGATGGACGCCATCGACTTCGGCGCCAACTGCCCCCACGGACGCCCCGTCTACTTCCGACTCCCCCTCGCTGAGCTGGAGGAAGCCTTTGGACGCACCTGATCCCCTCCTCGTCATCTGCGGACCCACCGCCTCCGGCAAGTCCGGCCTCGCCCTCGCCATCGCCCGGCGCCTCCCCGCCGAGATCATCAGCGCCGACTCCGTGCAGGTCTACCGCGGCCTCGACATCGGCAGCGCCAAGCCCTCACCCCAGGAGCGCGCCGAGATCCCCCACCACCTCATCGACTGCTGCGACCTCGACGACACCTACGACGCCGGGCGCTTCGTCGAAGACGCCGACGCCGCCATCCGCGCCATCCACCAGCGCGGCAGGCTCCCCCTCGTCGTCGGCGGCACCGGCATGTACCTCCGCGCCCTCGTCTACGGCCTCCTGGAGGCACCGCCCCGCGACGACGATCTCCGCCGACGCCTCCAGGCCCGCCTCGCCGAAGCGGGCCCCGACGCACTCCACGCCCACCTCGCCGCCGTCGACCCCGAGGCCGCCGCGCGCCTCCACCCCCACGACACCGTCCGCGTCGTCCGCGCCCTGGAGCTGCTGGCGCTGACCGGCGAGCCCGCCAGCGCGCGGCGCGACGCCCACGACGTCAAGGCCAGACCCCCCCGCTGGCCTGGCGTCGTGCAGCTCGCCCTTGCGCCGCCGCGCGAGACGTTATACGCAACCATCGACCGCCGCGTCCGCGCCATGATGGCTGCGGGCTTCGTCGAAGAGGTCGCTGCCCTCCTCGACGCGGGGGTCGATCCCGAGCGCCCGCCGCTCCGCACCCTGGGCTACGCCGCTGTGGCCGATGCCCTCCTCGGACGACCGGGCGCTGTCACCCTCGGGGAGCCCCTGGTGGAGCGCGTGCAGCGCGACCACCGCCGCTACGCCAAGCGGCAGCTGACGTGGCTCCGCGCACAGCGCGACCTGCGCTGGTTTGACGATCAGGACGAGGCCCTCGCATGGGCGCTCGGCCAGGTGAGGAGAGCGCCATGAGCGAGCGACGACCTGACGCCCTGGTGGGGGAGAACATCGCCTCCCTCACCCCCTATGTCCCCGGAAAGCCCATCGAAGAGCTGCGCCGCGAGCGCGGACTGGAGGGCGAGATCGCCAAGCTCGCCAGCAACGAGAACCCCCTCGGCCCCTCGCCTAAAGCCATCGCCGCCGCCCAGGCCGCCCTCCTCGAAGCCCACCTCTACCCCGACGGCGGCGCCTTCTACCTCCGCAAGCGCCTCGGCGAATACCTCGGCGTCGATCCCGCCCGCATCATCGCTGGCAACGGCTCCAACGAGCTGCTCGAGATCCTCGCACGCACCTTCTGCCGACCCGGCGATCACGTCGTCGTCAGCGCCCACGCCTTCGTCATCTACAAGCTCATCGCCCAGGCCTCCGATCTCGAGATCTCCGAGGTCCCCATGGCCCCCGGCCTCCAGATGG
Source organism: Myxococcota bacterium (assembly GCA_963169075.1). Lineage (GTDB taxonomy): Bacteria > Myxococcota_A > Bradymonadia > Bradymonadales > CAUJGC01. The sequence continues at coordinate 4,932 of CAUJGC010000101.1, read as the reverse complement.
ATCTGGTCGCCATGGCCGAGGCCATCCGACCCGACACCCGCCTCGTCTTCCTCGCCAACCCCAACAACCCCACCGGCACCTGGTTCGGACGCGACCCCTTCGAGGCCTTCCTCGACACCCTCCAGCGCCGCAACCTCCGCCCCCTCGTCATCATGGACGAGGCCTACACCGAGTTCGCCACCGCCCCCGACTTCCCCGACTCCCTCCGCTACCACGACCGCTACGACCGCCTCGTCACCCTCCGCACCTTCTCCAAGTGCTACGGGCTCGCCGCCTTCCGCGTCGGCTACGGCGTCGCACACCCCAGCCTCATCGACTACATGAACCGCGTCCGCGCCCCCTTCAACACCGGGCGCGTCGCCCAGGCCGCCGCCATCGGCGCCCTCGACGACGCCGAGTTTCTCGCCGCCTCCGTCGCCCTCAACGAGGCCGGACGCGTCCAGCTCAAGGAGGGCCTCCAGGCCCTCGGCCTGGAGGTCTTCCCCTCCATGGCCAACTTCGTCCTCTGCCGACTCCCGCGCCCCGGCGCCGAGGTCTTCGACCGCCTCCTCCAGCGCGGCGTCATCGTCCGCCCCATGGCCGGCTACGGCCTCCCCGACTGCATCCGCGTCAGCGTCGGCACCGCCGCCCAGAACACCCGCTTCCTCCAGGCCCTCGCGGAGGTCCTCGACGGCGAAGGGCAGGGCGGATGAGCCACCCCGCCGCGCCCACAGGGCTGAGGTGTGTCTGCATCGCGGGCGCCGGGAGCCTCGGCGCCTCCCTCGGCCTCGCCTTGCGCGCCCTGCCGGGTGAGCCCGGCCAGGGCAGGCCCCGGGTCGTGGGCTGGGACCGCGACCCCGCCGCCCGCGACGCCGCCCTGGCCCTCGGCGCCTTCGACGCCACCACCGCCTGGCCCCACGAGGAGGTCGCCCAGGCTGACCTCCTCGTCGCCGCCGTCCAGGGCGAGCAGGCCGTCGTGGACGTCGCCCGACGCTACGGCCCCCACCTCCCCGAGGGCGGCCTCTTCCTTGACCTCTCCCGCGTCCACGCGGGCCTGGAGGCCGCGGCCCAGGCAGCCATCCCCCCCGGCCGAACCTACGTCCCCGCCTCCCGCTGGGGCGCACGCCTGGAGGCCCCCCACGCCGCAGCCTTCCGCGGGGCCACGCTCCTCCTCGGCGCGGCGGCGCCGCGCCTGGAGCCCCTCTGGGCGGCCCTCGGCGCCACCACCCGCCGCGTCGCCCCCGCCGACATGGACGTGCTCTACGCCGCCCACATCCAGCTCCCGCTCCTCCAGCGCGCCGCCTGGGTGACCACCCTCGCGGAGCTGGGCGAGGTCTTCGGCGCCCTCTGGGGCCTCGGCGGCCCCGAGCTGCCCCCCGCGCTCCTCCAGGCTGTCGGCCCCGCCGAGGCCGCCGAGCTGGACGCCAACCGCGAGGCGCTCATGAGCGCCCTCGGGCGCCTGGCCTCCGTCACCGAGGACATGAAGACGTGGCTTGAGCAAGCCCACACCGCCCGCCTCCGGGCCTTCGTAGACGAGGCCCGCGCCCAGGTCACTGACCTGGCCGCCGACACCGCAGGGGAGGGCGCATGAGCCAGCTGCCGCACCACATCACGCTCGAGCCCGCCTACGGCCCCCTGCGGGGCACGATCCGGGTCCCCGGCGACAAGTCCGTCTCCCACCGCGCCGCCATGTTCGGCGCCATCGCCCACGGCGAGACCTCCGTCGAGGGCTTCGGCCCCGGTGAGGACAACCGCTCGACCCTCGCGGTGCTCCGCGACCTCGGCGCGGCCCTGCACCTCGACGAGGCCACCGGCGCCCTCCGCATCCAGGGACGCGGCCCCGAGGGCCTGCGCGCCGCCAGCGCCCCCCTGGACTGCGGCAACTCCGGCACCACGCTCCGCCTCATGACCGGCCTCCTCGCGGGCCTCCGCCTCGACGCCACCCTGATCGGGGACGCCTCCCTCTCCAGCCGCCCCATGCGCCGCATCGCGGACCCCCTCAACGCCCTCGGCGCCGCTGTCGAGGTCACCGGCGCGCGCGGCACACCCCCGGTCCACGTCCGCGGCCTCGCCGCCGCCTTCCGCGGCGGCCACGCCGCCCTCACGGTCGCCTCCGCACAGGTCAAGTCCGCGCTCCTCCTCGCCGCCCTCGGCGCCGGCGTCCCCATGCGCGTCGAGGAGCCCTCCCCGAGCCGCGACCACACCGAGGTCATGCTCCGCGCCTTCGGCGTCCCCCTCCGCTCCAGCCCCCACTACGAGCACCCCGACGCCCCCGGCACCCCCTGGGTGGACCTGCCCGCCTGGGGCCAGCCCCTCCAGGGCCGACGCCTGGAGGTCCCCGGAGACATCTCCTCCGCCGCCTTCCTCCTCGTCGCCGCCGCCCTCCTCCCCGGCAGCGAGGTCTGCCTCACCGCCTGCGGCGCCACCCCCACCCGCGCCGGCGTCCTCGACGTCCTCCGCGACGTCGGCGTCGAGGTCCGCCTGGAGCACGTCCGCCGCCTCGACGGCGGCGAGCCCGCCGCCGATCTCCGCGTCCGCGCCACACCCCTCCACGGCTTCCACCTCCCCCCCGAGGCCGTCCCCCGCGCCGTCGATGAGATCCCCGTCCTCGCCGTCCTCGCCGCCTTCGCCCACGGCACCTCCCGCCTCTGCGGACTGGCCGAGCTGCGCGTCAAGGAGTGCGACCGCCTGGAGCGCACCCGCGCCCTCCTCGACGCCGCAGGCTGCCAGGTCGCCATCCTCGGCGACGACCTCCTCATCCACGGCCGCGGCGGCGTCCCCTTCACCCCCTTCGACTTCGACGCCACCCACGACCACCGCATGGCCGCCGCCGCCGCCGTCGCCTCCCTCGTCGCCAGCGGACCCTGCCGCGTCCAGAACATCGACTGCCTCGCCATCAGCTACCCCGGCCTCCTGCGCGATCTGGAGGCCCTCCGCACCGTCCCCCCCACCCACCCGGAGATCCCCTGATGATCGTCGCCATCGACGGCCCCGCCGGCGCGGGCAAGAGCTCGGTCGCCCAGGCCGTAGCCGCCCGCCGCAACCTCCAGTACATCGACACCGGCGCCATCTACCGCACCCTCGCCTTGCTCGCCGCCGAGCGCGGCGTCGCCTGGGACGACGGCGACGCCCTCGCCGCCCTCGCCGCCCGCCTCCACCTCCGCTTCGCCATCGTCGCAGGCGTCAACACCGTCACCGCCACCCTCGACGACACCGCCCGCGAGGTCACCGACGCCATCCGCACCCCCGAGATCAGCCGCGCCGCCTCCACCGTCGCCGCACACCCCCCCGTCCGCGCCGCCCTCCTCGACCTCCAGCGACGCCTCGGCCGCGCCGCCGACTCCCTCCTCGAAGGCCGCGACATCGGCACCGTCGTCTTCCCCGACGCCGACATCAAGATCTACCTCACCGCCTCCCCCGAGGCCCGCGCCCAGCGACGCCACGACCAGCTCATGGAGAAGGCACCCGACCCCGCCGCCGTCCCCTCCGTCGCGGACATCGCCGCCGACATCCGCGAGCGCGACGAGCGCGACGCCAACCGCCCCGTCGCCCCCCTCCGCCCCGCCGCCGACGCCACCTCCGTAGACACCACCGGCCTCCCCTTCGAAGAGGTCGTCGCCCGCCTCCTCGCCCTCATCCCCCCCCGCGCATGAACCCCCACCTCCACCCCGACACCCTCGCCGTTCACGCCGGGCGCGACGTGGACCCCCACACCGGCGCCGTCGTCCCACCCATCCACCTCTCCACCACCTTCGCTCGCGGCGAAGACGGCGAACTCCTCGGCACCGACCTCTACAGCCGCGCCAGCAACCCCAACCGACGCGCCCTCGAAGAAGCCCTCGCCGCCCTGGAGGGCGGCGCCGACGCCGCCTGCTTCGCCTCCGGCTCCGCCGCCCTCAACGCGCTCCTCCAGACCCTCCCCCCCGGCGCCGTCGTCCTCATCCCCGACGACCTCTACCACGGCGCCCGCACCCTCCTCACCGACCTCTTCGCCGCCCACCTCCAGACCCACGCCGCCCCCCTCCACGACCTCGGCGCCGCCACCCAGGCCATCCACACCCTCCGCCCCGCCCTGGTCCTCCTGGAGTCCCCCTCCAACCCGCTCCTCCACCTCACCGATCTCCAGGCCGTCGCCGCCGCCGCGCGCGACCACGGCGCCCTCACCCTGGCCGACAACACCTGGGCCACCCCGGTCCTCCAGCGCCCTCTGGACCTCGGCTGCGATCTCGTCCTCCACGCCACCACCAAGTACCTCGGCGGACACTCCGACGTCCTCGGCGGCGCCCTCGTCACCGCCGACCCCCACCACCCCACCTGGCACCACCTCCGCCGCGTCCAGGCCACCGCAGGCGCCGTCCCCTCACCCTTCGAGTGCTGGCTCACCCTCCGCGGCCTCGCCACGCTCCCCCTCCGCGTCCGCGCCCAGACCGCCACCGCCCAGCGCCTCGCCGCGACCCTCGACCCACACCCCGCCGTCTCCCGCGTCCTCTACCCCGGCCTCCCCAACCACCCCCACCACGCCCTCGCTTCGACCCAGCTCCGCGCCCCCGGCGCCATGCTCTCCTTCTGCGTCCACGGCGGCTTCGACGCCGCCGCACGCGCCGCCTCACGCCTCCGCCTCATCCTCCGCGCCACCAGCCTCGGCGGCGTCCACTCCCTCATCGAGCACCGCCGCCTCGTCGAAGGCCCACGCTCCACCACCCCGCCCGATCTCCTCCGCCTCTCCGTCGGCCTGGAGCACCCCGACGACCTGGAGCGCGATCTCCTCCAGGCCCTCAGCTGATCGATCCCTCCGCGCCGGCAACCCCCCCGGCGGCCTAACCTACGGGGCCGCATAGCTTCACAGGACGAACCCAGCCGGTCCCCCCCCTGACCGGGGGACACCCCCGGGTCCCGGGGGCGAGCGAGCCAAACGAGCGGGGGGGGGCGAGCGCACCGAGCCCCAGGGGAGCG
>CAUJGC010000100.1 GCA_963169075.1 Myxococcota bacterium | reverse complement strand
GACCCCCCACCCGCGGCTCTTCGCCGCAGGCGACTGCACCTGCCCGCTCTTCCGCTCCGTGCCGACCTCGGCAGGGCAGGGCGCCTGGGCCGCGCAGGCTGCGGCGCGGCTGCTGGGGTATTACGGTTGAGGTGTCTCCGGGCGGAGCTGCTTGAGGTCTTCCGCGATGCGGTCGCAGAGGCGGAAGAAGTCGTCGCCGCCGAAGAAGATGACCTTGTCGCCGGGCTTGGCGTTCTGGAGGACCCAGGCGTGGATGTCGTCCTGGTCGGGGAGGTGGGTGACGTGGTAGCCCGCGCCGCGTAGGTTGGCGACGAAGGAGTCGGTGTCCACGCCGGGGATGGGGGGCTCGTTGGCGGCGTACATGGTGGTGACGACGACCTCGTCGCTGCCGTCGAAGGCGGTGGCGTACTCGTCTTTGAGGTACTTCATGAGGGTGTAGCGGTAGGGCTTGAAGACGCTGATGATGCGTCCGTCGACGAGGTCGCGGGCGGACTCCAGGACCTTGCGCATGCCGGTGGGGTGGCTGATGTAGTCTTTGACGAGCCAGACGCCGCCTGCGTGGACGAGGGTGAAGCGGTTCTCCAGGCCCTTGAAGGCGGCGAGCGCCCGTGCGGCGACGTCGAAGGGGACGCCCATGTCGAGGGTGACGGCGAGGGCGCCGCAGGCGTTGACGACGTTGTAGCGTCCGGGGAGGTGGAGGGCGGCCTCCCCGAGCAGCTCGCCGCGTCGCCAGACGCGGAAGCGTGTGGGGAGCTGTCCGCGGTCGAGGAGTTCGCCGCGGAGATCGACGTCCTCGGCGTCCATGCCGTAGGTGACGACGGGGCGGTCGAGGAGGGTCTGGAGGGTGCGGTTCCCCTCGCAGTCGCCGTTGAGGTAGACGGTCTGGAGGTGGGGGTTGTTCTGGATGAAGGCGGCCATGGCGGCGATGATGTCGTCGATGCCGCTGTAGTAGTTGAGGTGGTCCAGCTCCATGAAGTTGCAGACGACGCGCTCGGGTGCGACGCGGTGGTGTGAGCCGTCGGACTCATCGACCTCGACGACGAAGGTCTGGGCGCCGTCGCGGGCGTTGAAGCCGTAGTTGTTGAGGAGGGCGCCGATGATGAAGCCGGGCTCCATGCCGGCCTGGTCGAGGATCCAGGCGATCATGCTGGAGACGGTGCCCTTGCCGTGGGTGCCGGTGACGCCGACGCTGTGGCGTCCCTGGATGAGTGCGGCGAGGACGTCGGCGCGGTGGATGATGGGGATGTGGAGGTCGCGTGCGGCGACCAGCTCGAGGTTGTTGGGCGGGATGGCGGTGGAGACGACGACGACGTCGGCGCCGCGGACGTTATCGGGGTGATGTCCGATGGTGATCCGGGCGCCGAGGGCGCGGAGCTGCTCGGTGAGCTGGCTCTCGCGGACATCGGAGCCGGTGACCTGATAGCCTCGCTCCAGGAGGACGCGTGCGACGGCGGACACGCCGATGCCGCCGATCCCCAACATATGAATCTGCCGTGCGCTCTCCAACACCGCTCCGCCCTCCGTGGCTTGTGCGCCCCGCCTGGGCGCGTCTCTGGTGCCGTGTTGTAGCGGAGGGAGGGCGGGTTGGGCAAGGGGCGCGGGTCAGAGGACGTCGAGTGCGCGGGTGAGGCGTGTGTCCACCTCGTCTCCGAGGGCGTGGAGGGCGTCGCTCTGGAGGGCGCTGAACATGGCGCGGGGTCGGATGGCCTGGACGTAGACGACGCCGTCGTCGCCTTCGAAGACGGTGACGTTGCAGGGGAGGAAGAGGCCGACGGTGGGCTCGGCGGCGAGGGCCTGAGCGGCGAGCGCGGGGTTGCAGGCGCCGAGGATGAGGTAGGGAGGGCGGTCGAGGTCGATCTTCTTCTTGAGGGTGGCCTGGACGTCGATCTCGGTGAGGACGCCGAAGCCTTCGGTGGCGAGGGCCTGGCGGACGAGGGTGGCGGCGCCGGAGACGGTGTGTCCGGGGAGGGAGCGGGTGATGGCGTAGTCGCGGGTGTAATCCATGGTGGACCTCCTGGTGTGTGGGGCCGCGTCGGCGGCGCGGTTCGAGCACTTCAAGAGGCGGGCCAGGGGCGCGGTCCTCGTCAGGGCGGGCGTTGGGGTGCCGGGTGTCGCGCAGATGTTGCGCGATCTGTCGCAGGTCTTGCGTCAGCTAGACGTCTTCGCGCGAGATGTCGAGCTTTTTGAGGATGTATTCGAGTGATTTTCGATGGACCCCGGCGATGCGGGCGGCTTTGGAGACGTTGCCGTCGGTGCGCTGGAGGAGTTTTTTCCAGTAGGTGACCTCGAACTCTTCGACGAGGCGGTTCTTGGCCTCTTTGAAGGGGATCTCCTCGTCGGCGGCGAGCTGGGCGAAGTCGGTGGAGGCGGCGGGGTGGGCCTCCTGGGGTTCGGGCTGTCGGGGCTGGAGGTTGAGGTAGCGGGTCTCGATGCGGTTGTCTTCCGCGAGGAGCGCGGCGCGCTCGACGAAGTTGCGCAGCTCGCGGACGTTGCCAGGCCAGCGGTGCTGCTTGAGCTTCTCCATGGTCTTGTAGCTGATGTTGAGGCCCTGTCGCCCGGTCTGCTGGGTGATCTGTTCGAGGAAGTGTCCGACGAGGACGGGGATGTCCTCGGCGCGCTCGCGGAGGGGTGGGAGTGCGATGCGGACGACGTCGAAGCGGTAGTAGAGGTCTTCGCGGAAGTTGCCTTCGCGGACCTCGTGGATGAGGTTGCGGTTGGTGGCGGCGATGATGCGGACGTCGACCTTGAGGGTCTGGTTTCCGCCGACGGGCTTGACCTCGCGCTTCTCCAGGACGCGGAGGAGCTGGGGTTGGAGGTCCAGCTCCAGCTCGCCCAGCTCGTCGAGGAAGAGGGTGCCGCCGTCGGCCTGCTCGAAGGCGCCCTTGCGGGTGCCGGTGGCGCCGGTGAAGGCGCCCTTGACGTGTCCGAAGAGCTCGGAGCCGATGAGGTCGCGTGGGACGGCGGAGCAGTCGAAGACGATGAAGGGCTTGTCCTTGCGTCGGGAGTTCTTGTGGATGGCCTCGGCGATCAGCTCCTTTCCGGTGCCGGACTCGCCGGTGACGAGGACGGTGGCGTCGGTGGGGGCGACGCGCTCGATGAGGGCGAAGATGCGGCGCATCTCGAGGGATTGGCCGATGAGGTTGGTGAGGCGTGTGCGTCCAGAGAAGTGGATGTCGACGTCTTCGGCGGTGAGGTCGAAGCGGAGGACGGAGGCGCCGAGGCGGAAGGTCATGGAGGGTTCGAGGAAGACGTCGTTGACGCGGATACCGCTGGTCCAGGTGCCGTTCTTGGAGCCGCGGTCGAGGAGGCGGTAGCCGCTCTCATCGACGGTGATGCAGGCGTGGAAGCGGCTGACGGCGGGGTCGTCGAGGACGAAGTCGGCGTCGGGTGAGGAGCCGATCTGGGCGCTGCGCGCGCTGAAGGCGGCGTGCGCGCCTTTGTCGGGGCCTTCGAGGACGGAGAGGGAGAATTTTTTGAGGGTGAGCGTCTGCTCCCCGGAGTCAAGGAAGGCAGTCCGTGTGTGTGCGGCCACGTCGGGGGGCTCCTCAGTTGGGTGCGATGCGGATCATGAAGGACTCACCAGCGCGCTGGACCTTGATGTTGCGGGAGCCTCTCAGCTCGCCGTAGAGGGGGGTGGCGGCGCTGGCCTGGACGGCGTAGGTGCGGGGTCGGAGGGCGACGTCGAGGCGTCGTGAGGAGGAGCGGAAGGTCTCTCCCTCGATCTGGTAGGTGCAGTAGACGGAGGGGACGTCGGCGGGGGGTTGGCAGATGAGCTGGACGTGGACCGGCTCGCCGTCGGGCTCCTGGGGAGGGCTGGGGGTGAGCTGAACGGCGAGGGAGGTGTCGCGGGGCAGCTCGACCTCGCGGGAGAGGGGTTGGTGGTCGGGTGCGGAGAAGGTGAGGCGGTGCTTGCCGGGCTTGAGGTAGAGGGTGGCGGCGCGCCTGGGGGGGCCGCCGTCCACGGCGACGAAGGCGCCGGGCGG
>CAUJGC010000099.1 GCA_963169075.1 Myxococcota bacterium | reverse complement strand
GAGGAGGGCGTCAGCGCCGAGCTGGGTGACGAGGGGGTAGGCCTGCTCGCGAAGCGCCGGGGTCTTGTACCCCGCCCCCTTCGCGAAGGCCGCCGTGAGCGAGCGCCGCATCTGGAGCGGCAAGGTCGCCGACATCAGGATCGCGCTGCCCCCCAACGCCGCGTGGAACTCCAGCAAGCGCTCCAGCAGGCGGAGGACGTAGGCATCACACGCGTGGACCTCATCCACGATGAAGACGTTGCGGCTCATCCCGAAGAGCCGCAGCGACTGGTGCCGCAGCGGCAGCACCCCCATCAACGCCTGGTCGATGGTGCCCACGCCGAGCTGGGCCAGGAGCGCCTTCTTGCGGCTGTCGTAGAGCCACGCGCGACACGCCGTCGAGGCGCGGAGCTCTCCCGCAGCGTACTCCCCGTCGCCGGCGACCTCCTGCATCCGCAGCGCAGTCTTGTCGGCGCTGTGCGCCAGGACCACCCGCGGCGCCTCCACCCCTTCTTCAAAGAGGCGCGACGCCAGCGCGCGGACGCGGCGATGCATGGCGTTGGCCGTCGCCATGCTGGGCAGCGCCATGAAGATCCCCTCGGCGTGCCCAGCCCGGATCATGCGATGCGCGAGGACCTGAGAGGCCTCCGTCTTCCCTCCGCCGGTGACCTCCTCGATGATGACCAGCGTCGGCCCCGCCTCCAACGGGAGCGCCTCGGAGAAGCGCTGGAGGGCCGTCCCCTCGGTGAAGGCCGGAAAGAGCGCCGCCAGCCCTGTCTCCGCGCGGGTCTCCAGCGTGCCCAGGCCCGCGGCGGCGACCGCTTCGCGCGCTTGCGGGAGCGCCCGCTGCTCCCAGTACTCCGCGACGCTGAAGGCCGGGGGCGCGAAGTGGAACCACTGGTGATTGGAGCCGATCCAGTCCGCCAGCACCGCGAGCCCCGCGAACACCCAGGAGCTTCGCTCCATCGCCTGCCCCAGCTCCTCCCACTCCAAGGGAAGCTCCAGCCCCTCCGGCGCGAAGAGCGCGAGGGCATCGCGGACGAAGGCCAGCAGATCTCTCTTGACGCTCTTGGGGACCTGCTCGCGCAGCATCACCTTCGGCTGCGCCTCGGGCGGCTTCCCGTGGTGCCCCATTGAAGCGCGCAGCCAAGGCCCCAGGACGATCTGGAGCTGGTCCGGGTCAGCTCCCTCCCCTCCAAGCTTCCCCCCGGCGAGCTCATCCAGGAGCACCTCCTCCCAGATGACATACCCCACCGTATCGTGGCGCGTGTTGTAGGGATATGTCCTACCCCTCCCCTGGAGGCGATCCTTCAGCTCCTCGCAGAGCCCCTGGAACCCCTCTGCAAACTTTCCGACGTCATGGATGCTCATCAGGAACCCCACGGTCGCCCGCAGCGTCGCCTCGGGGAGCCCTGTCAAGCGGACCATCAAGGCGCGCAGCCGTGGCAGGCTGTCCCACAGCACCACCGCGCACGCCCCCACATCCAGGTTGTGGTAGGGGACGGGGTGCCAGCTCATGCTCCCGTCCGCTTCTTCTCGTGTCTTTGCCCAGTACTGGGTCACATAGGTCTCCACACTCACCTCCTCACGCATCAGCCGGGGGCAATGTAAAACAGGCACCGCCCCACAGAGTGAGGCGCCACCCCAAAAGTTCTAAGGACGCCAAGGGTCTGTGCTGATCACAAAAAAGCAAACCTCAAGACCCGAAGAGTCCAAAGCCCTGAAAACCCTATAGTTTCCAGACTCAGGCCCGGGGGAATCATAGCAACAGATAGTTCGGCCAGTACTATCTAATCTAGTAGAATGACATAAAGTTCCTGGAAGTGTCGGCTGCTTAAGAAAATAATTCTTCCGATCGGACTCGCCTTTAACCTCAATCCAAAATAAATCTTTCACCGTAAGGCCTCATGTTGCCAGGGGCTCAGCCTACTCAAGCGAGCAGATGCACGGAGCCATTGTTGAGAGGCAGAACGCTGCCCTGCCTCGATACACAACATGAAGCGCGCTCAATCCTAAGTCAAGAGCCTTAGTGTTTTTAAGAAACAACCTCCGCCAGCACCAAAGAAGTCAAGTGCTTTATACCTTGACCCCGAACGTTTTGCCTGCTAACCTGGATTCGGGCTTGATGGCGATGGTGCGACCGTGTGATCTTCGCCCTTACTTTATGTTCCCCACGCTGTGGGGATGGGCCTTCAAGCGCCTTGGTGTTGCCATCGACGCAACACAGTTCCCCACACTGTGGGGATTCATCTCTTATAGAGCTCCGTCGCAGCCCGTAGCTCGGCTGCGACGGCCTCGCGGAGTGAGGCGGGCTCAAGCACCTCCACCTCCTTGCCGTGTCGAAGGATCGCGAGGATCAGCTCGGTCGGGTCGCCAAAGGGGACCTCCAGGAGATACCCCCCATCGGGGAGCTCTTCGCCGCGCTGCTGCGTGTGCCAGCTCTCGTCCCGTACCCAGCGCGCCCGCTTGGGGCTGAAGCGCAGCCGCGCGAGCGCCTGCGGAGACTCCAGGAAGATGCCGAAGCTCTCAGCGACGATGGTCTTCAGCTCCTCGGGCCGGAGGTTGCAGCGGACCGGCCCGTGCAGCTCGGCGTCGATGATGCGATCCAACGCGAAGGTGCGGAGCCCCTGAGCCTTGTGGCACCAGGCGAGCAGGTAGACGCTGTTGCGGTGGAAGACGATCTGCTGGGGGTCCACGACCCGCGTCGAAGCAGCGTCCCGGCTCCGCCCGTGGTAGGTGATCTGGAGAGCCTTTCGGGTCAGCGTCGCCTCGGCGACCCGCGCGAACTGGTCGGCGTCGGGGGTCCTGGCTTCGAGGGGCTGGACGACGACCCGCGCCAGGTCGGCGCCGTCGCTGAAGCGCTTCAAGATGTCCTTGAAGCGCTCATGGATCGGCCCCATCAGGGTCTTGAGCAGCGAGGGGTTCAGGCTCTCCAGCCACCCCTGCATCACAAGCAACCCCTGAAGCTCTCCAGGCCCAAGCCATTGCCCCGGCAGCTCCCACGCAGGCTTCTCGGGATCGTAGATGTACCCTGGAGAGGGTGAGCGCACGTGGATGAGCGGCGCCTCCAAGCGATCTCGCATGTACTGGATATCACGCAAGATCGTGTTTCTGGAGCATTCAAACCGCTCCTCCAGCTCGCGGCGTGAGACGGGCCTACCTCGCTGTAGAAGACGGTGGATCGTGTAGATGCGCTCCATCTGACTCATATGTACCTCCTCAGCATCGCTGGGGAGATGAGAGCACATGATGGGTCAGAGCTCAACCCTCCTTCCTGGTGCGAAAAATTTTCTATCCGGCACTATCTCCTCGCGCCACCACGCCGCTCACCGCCGCTCGGGCGTCGCCCTCCCGGAGCTGCGCCAGCTCGGCTCGGGCCTCCAAACGGGCGATCTCCTTCGCCGCCACCACGGCCTCCGCCTCCAGGCGCTCCACCCTCGCAAGCGCCTTCTCCAGATCGCTGCCCCGGACCTTGGACCAGTCGCGCCAGGCTGCGACGAGCTGCCCGCCGACGAACAAGAGCGCGACGACGACGGTGGCCCAGGGATCGCCGGCGACAGCCTGGATCGCCTCGGGAGAGACCACCCCTGCGGCGTCCACAGGCTGGGCGCTCGCGGTGGCGGCGTAGCCGACGGCCCCACCGAGGACGAGGAGGTGAAAGAGGACCAGGGGCCAGGAGCGCTGGGTGTCCCGGAGAACACCGCGGAGAGGGCCTGGTTCGTGGAGGGGGCCGGGTGCGGAGGGTTGGATGGGTTGGGGACGCTCCTCCCCGACCTCCGCGGCGAGGTGGAGGGAGGGCTGGTCAGCGATCGGCAGGAGTGGCATTGAGGGCCTCCGGGGCGGTGGGGTTGCAGGGGCGGTAGACGGTGACCTGGCTGTCTGCCCTCCAGTCGCCCCCGGCAGGGACGCCGGTGAGCTGGGTGGTGACGACGGGCTGTCCGCAGGCGTCGAGCGCGACCGTCGCCCCAGCGCCGAGCTGGGGGCTGGAGGCGCAGGCGGTGAGGAGGAGGCAGGCGAAGAGGAGGGCGAGTGCGAGGATATTTTTGAGCATAATTGTCACGCCTTATTGTACTGCTGCCACGAACCGTATCCGGTGTTGATAAACACCGCAGCATCATAGATGGAGCTGAGAGATATAGGCTCACCGGATATTGTATAGCCCTCGGCGGACACAATCGTTACAGGATCGGAGTTGCCTGTATCGTTGTAGACGACCTCCCACACCGCGCCATAAGGCACATCAGCCAAGGCGGGCAACGTGATCTCATCACCACCCGCCGCCAGCTCCTGATGCCTCTGATCCGGGGAGGTGGCGGCGACGTGCCAGTACCCCGAGCCCGTGGCTTCGAGGTAGATGGTCATCGCGCCGTTGAGCCGGATCTGCCCCTCTCCGTCGATGTTCTCGCCGCTGACGGCGAACACAAACACGCCGTTGTACCCCCCCGGCGCCGTGAGGATCAGCAGATCCCCAGGGTTGTAATCTCCCTCCGAGTCCAGGGTGTACATGCCGCCGCCGAACTCCGTGGGGATCGCAATGGGGTAGATCTGCTGACCTCCGCCTCCACTCGGCCCCGGCAGATACCCTCGCACCTCCCACGCCCCCCCGACCACCACCAGCCACCGCTCACCGTCGTCCTCGGCGATCACGTCCAGCTCGGCGGCGTCAGCGTCGTTGATGGTGATGTTGTTGACGCTGGCGTTGGAGCCGCTGTCGTAGACCCGCACCAGGTAGCCGTCCTCCAGCCCGTCGAGGGCAGGGAGGGTGACGGTGACGGGGCCTGCGGAGGTGTCGGCGGCGAAGGCCTGGGAGGTGCCGACGCCCTCCTCGCCGGAGCCTTCAGCCCCCTTCCCCCGGACCAGCTCATCCAGGCCAAACGCGATGTTGCTGCCCATCAGGGTCGCTCCCGGAGCAGACGCAGCGTCCGCGTCACCGAGGGGGAGCCGCCCGTGAGGCCGCGCACCCGCACCGCCACGCGGTCGAAGCCGCCCACGAACAGCACCCGAGCCGCTCCCTCCCCGTCCACCAGCGCGGTGGTGTCGATGGGGGTCAGCGCGCCAGGAGCTGCTCCATCAAGGGCGCCGTAGACGATCAGGTTGCCCGCCCCTCCGTCGAGGTTGCACGGGAGCGCCGACGCCTGGAGCCAGGCGAAGCCGCCCGTGCTCACGCCCGCGGCGCCCGTGGGGGCACTCTCCGAAGCAGCGACGACAGCAGACCCCTCCGCGCCGTCAGGCTGGACGTAGTTGGGGGTGGAGGGCATAGGGCTCCCATGACATGCACTCGGTATAAGAGTATATCTAGCTCTTATAAGGTAGATCGTCAAGGTCCTTGTTTTAGTGCATAGGGCCCATGTGTCAACGCACGCAGCCACCGAAGGAGCCTAAAGGCGAGGCGGCTGCACGCCGACAGGCTTGTCGCTCTTGATGCAGGCCAGGTAGACGCCCTGCTCGGTCCACAAGAGGAGGTTACGGACCTTGGGACCGATCAGGTTTGCGGGTCCCGATTCGGGACCCACAAAGTTTGCGTCGCCCGAATCGGGCGACGCAAAGTGAGACATGACCTCCCGCAGCTCAGCCAGCTCATCCCCTTCGATCATGAAGAGGTGGAGCACCCCCCTCGCTCCCTGGTGGAAGGAGGGGTGGAGAGAGGGCTCAAAGGGCTGCGACGGGGCTTGACGCGAGGCGCCAGCTTGTTATTTTTCAGCTGCACTTGTTTAGAGGTGCAGCCGAAAAGTAACCCCCAAGGTGCGACATGGGGACTCCACTTCACGAACAGCTCCTGGACCTCGCCCGAGCCCAGGGCGTGATCAGCGCCCAGGAGGTGAGCGCGCATGGGATTCCCCACGCGATCCTCGGGCGCCTCGTCGAGAAGGGGGAGCTGCTCCGCGTGGCACGCGGCGTCTACATGTCCCCCGAGGCCGACATCACCGAGCATCACAGCCTGGTGGAAGCCGCGGCCCGCTTCCCGAAGGGGGTGGTGTGCCTGCTCTCGGCGCTGGCCTTCCACGGCCTCTCCGACGAGAGCCCCTTTGAGGTCTGGGTGGCTTACGAACGCGGCCAGACCTGCCCGCAGGTGGAAGAGCTGCCCCTGCGCCTGGTGGCGTTCTCCGCGGCGTCCTTCCGGTATGGCGTCACGGCTCACCGGATTGAGGGGGTGGAGGTCCATATCACCTCCCCCGCGAAGACGGTCGCGGACTGCTTCAAGTTCCGGGGGCAGCTCGGGCTGGAGCCTTGCCTGGCCGCGCTGAAGGACTACAGGCAGCGGCGAGCCGGTACCCTGGAGGAGCTGCTGGAGGCCGCGCGGGTGTGCCGGGTGTCCAACGTCATGAAACCCTATCTGGAGAGCGCCTGGCGATGAAGAACCCCGCCGCTTCGATCAAGCAGCGCCTGTTGAACAAGGCCAAGGCCGAGCGGGAGGACTTCAACCTCACGTTGACCCGCTATGGCATGGAGCGCCTGCTGTACCGGATCGGGGCATCCCCCCACGCAAGCAGCTTCATCCTCAAAGGGGCGGCGCTCTTCTTCCTGTGGGACCCCAGCCTGCGCCACCGCCCGACCCGAGACATCGATCTCCTGTCGTTCGGCTCCCCCGACCTGGAGCGTGTCCATTCCATCTTTGTGGAGCTGTGCGCCGTCGCGGCCCCCGAGGACGGTCTGAGCTTCGACCCCTCCACCGTGCTCGCCAGCCGGATCAAGGAGGGCCTGGCGTATGAGGGCGTTCGGATCACCCTCCGCGCCGCGCTGGGAGGCGCTGTCATCCCCCTGTCCGTCGATGTCGGCTTCGGAGATGCTGTGACGCCAGGGGCGATCACGGCGCGATACCCCACCCTGCTCGACGACTCACCGGCCCCCGAGGTGCGGGCCTACCCTCGCGCGACGGTGATCGCGGAGAAGAGCCAGGCCATGATGGACCTGGGGATGATCAACACCCGCCTCAAGGACTTCTTCGACGTCGCGTTCCTCTCCAGGAGCTTCGAGTTCAGCGGCGAGGAGCTTGTTCTTGCGTTCCAGCGGACCTTCGAGCGGCGCCAGACCGACCTCCCCGCAGACCTCCCCGTGGCGTGGACCGAGGCCTTCTTCAAGAGCCCTGACAAAGAGAAGGAGTGGAAGGCGTTCCTCCGCAAGAACAAGCTGGAGGAGGAGAGCCTGGAGGCTGTCGTCTGCCAGCTCCGAGGCTTCCTCTGGCCCGTTGTCGAAGCCGCCAGGAGCGGTGCCCTCTGGGCGCGGTCGTGGCCTCCAGGTGGGCCGTGGGGGGACGGTGAAGGATGAAGGATGTGCCAGGCAGCCACTCCCCCGTGTGGGTGCCCAGGGCGAGGCGGAGGCGCTGGGCGATCTCTGCCGCCCCCGCCACCCTCACCCCATCGCCTCGCTCCAGCGCGAGGTCACCGTCTGCTCCGAGCTGCAAGTCCATGCGCTCCTCCGTGGCCTGTCGGTCAGCGGGTAGCGAGGTACAGAAATCGTGTCAGCATTGATTTTATTTGCATATTTTATTCATCATTCAATGACAACTTCGACCCTATTTATGTTGACAGGAAGCGACTGGCCCGACATATTCATCCTGCTCACCACCTGAGCGGCCATGGAGGCCGACCTGAACAAATAGACCCATTAGGGCGTTGCCGTTGCTAAACATTTGGCACACCTTACCTTGTGTAGAGGGGACTGATGGAGTGGCCCGACTTTTATCCCGAAGGTTGCCCGCCCTTAGATGCTAAAACAGATCCACTAACTGTGTTTCGCCTTGTAAGCAACGACCCTCCGATATTTGATGATTTTTTAGCTCACTGCGAAGAGCAGAGAAGAAGAAAACTAAACATACCCGTAGGGCATCCAAACAAAAAACAATCCAACATAACATGCGACAAGTGTGGCACGTCTGTCATGCTCAAAAAGGAAGATGCCGAGAATCTTCGCTCATTAGTCGCAGGCCAACGAGACAAGTTAATCGCGAAAGGCCAAATAGATGGAAACGTGGGTCAACACAAAACACACCCAACTCGAAACTATCCATCTCATCAAGAGTGGTGGGTTCCATCAGGATGTGACCCCTCTCCACGGTTTGCTGTGATATGAGGCATTGTTAATGTCAGAGCGCTACAACTTGACACTGCTTGGAACCCTGGAGATTGTCGAGATTTACATCGAACTCGACATTCCACTTCTTTTCTTGTGTCGCAATGTCTCCTCACCTACAAACATGTATCTTGTGACACAATCTGAAGATTCTGAGGAGCGACAGGCGTGGCTCTATGCCCCTATCACTCTTCACCAGCTGATGTCTCTTCGCAAGCGCCAAACCCCTGTACATGATATCTACAAAGGTCGTGGTGTGCTTAACTCTTACCGGGTATCTTACACATCGACAGACTTAGAGCCTGTCGTTGACGTTGTTGTAGCTGAGGATCTTCGAGACTCAGAGCTGCCTCTTAAGGGCTATTTCTTGCCCGAAGAGTGCCCTTTGATTGACCTGGAGGAGATCCTCATGCCAGCGTGGACTGCTGCTGAGTCAGGCACGGGGCGCGTCGAACTCTGGAAAGAGCATGAGGGAAGACATTTTCTGAATGTCGATCAGTTTTTCGAGAAGGACAACCGGCTCTCTAGACAGCTCAAGTGCCCTGTGATGGTTTTTAAAATTGAATTCCTGAATGGTATCTTTGCTGAAGCTCCAATTGCCCCTCTTGGAGGCATACTGGAATCACTTCAGCAACTCGTATACGCAATCGGTCAGTCTCTCACGGGAAGGCCAAATCAAAGAGGCGCCTTCCCCTCGGATGTTCAGGATAATTTCCAATTGGATGCTGCTGGCTTTGGCGGTGGTTCTTTTGCGATTTTAATAAGGGCCAACAAGTCCTCCAACTTGTTCAACGAATCCCCTCTTGATGCCGTGCTGGAGCAAATAAGCAATCTCTTGGACACAGGTGACAACATTCAAGAGTTGTTTAGCCTTGTGAAGTCAATGAAAGGGCGCGTTGCTTCTAGTTACCTTGATTTCCTCAACCGAGTATCAAAGTATGCACAGCACGTCTCAACAGACTGGGATTCTCCATCTCAAGCATATCCCAAGCATTCACGCTTATCAAACAGCAGCGCACGAACAGCATCTCGAAGCCTCAAAGAGCTTGTTTCCCAGGAGTCCAAAGAGATCAGCGTGCTGGGAACACTTGTCGCTTTCGACATAACAAATAACACTTATGCGCTGGTTGAAGAAATAAGCGCAAAAAAATATTCCGGCAAAGTACACGAAAGCATTCTCGGCGGAAAGATTCGACTTGTCATTAGTGGGAGTTACTATGCCACTCTTGAAGAGATAGAAGAGGTCACTTCGGCGGGTGACACCAAGTACAAGTACGTTTTGATCGGCTTAGAATACAATCTCCAATAACAGACAGACGTGTCATCACACTTAGCCCTGCAATATCAACTTAACATCTGACTAGCCCCCCCCTGGCCTATCATTGAGATTAGGCCACAACTTCCTCAAAAGGAAAAAACATGACCGAACAACAACTTAAGATTGGCGATGTCGTTTACCTGAAATCTGGAAGTCCTGCGATGACCATCACTGCACTCCTCGATGGCGAGATGATGATCTATGGCGGTCATTTCCTCTGCGTATGGACTGACAACACAGGTAAGCCCTATGAGAAGAGTTTCCCCCCAGAAGCGCTGACCACTACGAACACCCCAGTCGCAATGCCTGCGGCAACATCGTCAACGGTCTCTCGCCCCCGCCGTCGATAGAACCAAGGGATCGCAAAAGTCGGGCTGGTTGACGCCCAACACGACAGCAAAGAATAGAGCCACGGACCAACTTGGTCCGTGGCTCTTTCGGTTTCAACGCACGGCTCCCCCGAAGCCCCAGCCCCTACCTCCCCACCACCGCGTCAGCGTCCTCCGCGCGGATGCGCCACGCGCGTCCGAGCTTGTCCGCCTTCAGTCGCCTGTCGCGGATCATGCGGTGGATGGTGCGCTCGCTGAGGCGGAGGCGGTCGGCGACCTCGCGGAGCGTCAGCCAGGTGGGTTCGGCGGGCGAGGTGGGTGTGGTGTGTGTGTTCGTGTTCATCGTCGTCTTCTCCATGTCTTCGAGGCGTCGCTCCAGGCGCCGCCCCATCAAGGTCAGTGGGTGATGCCGGGGAGGTCGGGGGTGTCGGGGGTCTTCGGGGCGGGCAGCGCAGGCACCTTGCCACGCCGCTCCAGCTCCGCGCGGATCAGCTCGGTCGCCTCGTCGTCGTAGAGCCAGCTCTCCATCGTCCGGTCGGAGTGCGGCGACTTGTTGATGATGCTGCGGGCGTGCTCGCCGCCCTTCAGCTCCAGCGCCGTGATCACCCGCCCCACCATCGCCGCCGAGGTGCCGAGGTCGCCCGCGATCTCGGTGGGGGAGCGCCAGCGGCCTTCGGGGGCCGACGGTTTGAGGGCGCCAAGCTGGAGGCCCGTCAGCCCCTCCGCCGCCACCACCCGGTAGGCGTCGAGGACGTCCGGCGCCACGCGCCCCTCCAGACGATCCACCATGCCGGTCAGCGCCGACGCCACCATCCGCCGCTCCTCCAACTCCAGGCGCCGCATCAGGCGTCGCCCGCCCTCCGGTGTGGATGCCGTCCGTTTTGGCGGGGGCGCTCTCAGCTGCCTCCACCGTCGTTGCCCACTCGTCGCCTGTGCCCTGGTAGTAGCCCATCGTCGCCTCCGCGCTTGGGGTCCTTGTACAGGGCAGGGATATATGCGATTCACGTCAAAATATCCACTATAAGCATATATGTGAATCTCTGGATGGAAGGGGTTGACGGGGTTGACAGGGTGTGGATCTGTCGAGAGTAGCTCGAAAATCTGGGAGGTAGTATGAAGCAAGGAAGATGGTTCAGCGGAGTCGCGGCGGGCGTCGCCATCGCGCTGGTCTGGGGAGGGTGGGCGGTGGCAGCCCCCAATTGCACTGCTGGGAAGCTGTGCGGAAACACCTGCATCAGCCGCGACAAAGAGTGCCACGTCGGGAGCGGGGGAGGTGGCGAAGAGGTCGATGGAGCCGTGGTAGCTGGCGTTCTCCTCGGCACCGTTGCCGTCGGTGGGTTGATCTGGCTGATCGTTGCGTTGTCGAGGCCAGACAGGGGTGCTTCGTCTGCGGCCTCCAGCTCCTCAACCCAACCTCCCTGGGCCACAGACGAAGACGAAGACGAAGAAACTGCACCCAACATCTCAGTGGCGGCATGGTCGCCCCCTGGTCCCCCATCCTGGCCATCTTCATGGCCAGGCCGCCCGGCTTCATGCGATCGCGCCCTGTCGGCAGATCAGATCAACCCGGAGTGGGTCAAAGGGCGCGCGCAGGATCGTGGCTGGAAGATCGAGGAGGAGCCGCATGAAGCGGGGCGTGGAGTCCTGGCTGCAGCGTGGAAGATCACCACGCCGGACGGCGGGGGAGGCCTGCTGCTGATCGTGCGCGCTATCGATCCGGTCCTCGGAGCGGCCGAGGTTGATCGTGTCCTCAGCGCCATCCGGCGCGACAGCGAGTGGCACGGCGAGCTGCATCGGACAACGCCTGACGGACCCATCCTGCTAGTGGCCTCTCGTTCATCGAATCATGGGCTGAGGAGGATGCTAAGGATGATGCCCTTCGATTGCCCACCCCCGCCACGCGACGGTGATCCCCGCAGCGAGTGGGTGCCAAGGATCGACGGAGCTGTGTGGGAGGGCGGAGGCGCGATGACCCTGGAGTGGGCCTGGTGATCAGTCGAATGGCGTCCCAGACCATGCCTCGCCAAACTCGGCGCACCACCCATCGCGTTCTTCATAACCAGATGGGCAGGTCCCGTCTGGACCCACGCAGCTGTAGTAGAGCGGGCTGTAGCATAGATCTGAGACGGCGCCTGGCGCCGTTGCAGTTGCCTTACAGCTATGGGCCTCCCAGCACGGGGCGCCCTGCTCGCAGAAGTCTGGCACGCACAGTCCTGCGTTCGCAGGGTTACACCTCATCTGGCAGTAGTGGAGCCCGCCCGTCGCAAGGCCGCTGACGTTGACACACACCATGTTCACCGGACACTCGACACCAGGTGCGCTCTCTCCGCACAAGTGCCCCTGCCCCACCTCGCAATCCGGAACGGGTTCATCGCTGGAGCGTCGGTCGTCCCCGCAGGCGAGCAGGGTTAGCGCGATGAGGGCGATCAGGGCGAGGTGGCGTGTCATGTGGGTGTGATGGATTCAGCGTCGGTGCCCTCCAGGGTGCGCACCGTCCACGTCAGGAGATGGAGCCGCGGGGCGAGCAGCCCGATGCTGCCGCCGCCGTGAGGCCCCAGGGCCTGCGCCTGGAGACGCAAGAGGCGAGGGTTGCTCACCCCCGCGGTATCTTTCAAAATAAGCCGCACGAACTGGAAGCGCAAGGAAGGCCACAACCTGGCTGGGATCACACCTCTCCCGCTGTGCGCTGCAAGCTCCGGCTGCGCGCTGAAGTTGCTGTCGGGGGGGTGCTCGGTGGGCGAGCCTGGGAAGCGGTAGCCCCCTGGCCAGAAGCCCATCCAGTAGCCCAGCGGGTCGTCGAATCCATAGACCGTGTGGACGTGGGCGCTGATGGGCACACCGTCGATGCGGCCCCCAGCATCGACGGCGCCGTCGGTGAAGCTGCCCCCTGCAACGGTGCCGAGCTGGAGCCTGAAGTTGTAGTCGAAGAGGCGATCTTGGCCGCGGACGTAGGCTCCTGCCACGTCCAGTTCATTCTCGACGACGACGGCCACCAGGGCATCGACCACATACACGGAGCGCTCGAAGTCGTCGCCGGTGTAGATCTCGAATGGGTCTTCGTCCCCCACCACGCAGTCAGCGAGCGTCTCCCAGGAGGTCGAGTAGTCGAGGGAGGAGGTGAGCTTGTCCGCGGCTCCGGGGAGGCTGGCCGCCGGGTCCGAGACGGCAGGGTTGCTCGCCGGGCCGCAGTGGTGGACGCGGGTGCAACGCCCCCAGATCGTGTCGCCGAGGGTCTGGAGCCGACGCGCCACCAGCGCCAGGGTCCGCGCTCCTGGTTCCATCGCGTCTGCCCAGGAGCCGTCGAGATCGATGGTGGAGGTGTCCGCCTCCCACTCCACGCTCGCCAGCGCCAGGGTGCCGATCGCGTGCCGCCGGACCCAGACGCCGGAGCTGCTCTTGCTCGACTCCGAGAGCGCGAGCACGGCCTGGCCTGGCGGGATCGGAGGGTAGATGTAGAGCCTGGAGCCGTCGCCTGAACCGTCGGCGTCCTCGACGGCGCGGAGCATCAAGCGCTTGCCGGGGTTGGGGGTGGATGGCGTCGTGCTCGACTGCGCCCCTTCCACAAACTCGATCCAGTAGGCGCCGATCTCATCCACCAACGCCCCCGAACTGCTCCACTCCGAGCCGTCTTCGACGAGCACAAACGGCGGCTCGACCTCCAGGTTGGGCGTCACCCCGACCTTCTCCAGCTCCTCGCCTGTAGCGTCGAAGTCGGAGGCAAACGTGAGGAGGACGAGGTGGACGTCGTTGCGCCAGCTGGTCGTGTCGAGCTGGAGAGTGAGGGTCGAGAGCGTCGAGGACGGCGTGAACGTCACGGTGTCCTCGCTGGGCGTGAGGCGTTCCCCTGGCCTCAACGGGAGCTGCACCGCGCCGACCGTGACGTTGTGACCGATCGCCCGGCCGCGCACCCGAACGTTGATCCTCTGCCCGAAGCGCGGGCGCGGCACAAGGAACGGGATCGCCGTCCGGACGTCCCCGCCGAACTGTGCGAGCTGAGCCAGTTCGCTGGTGAGCCCGTGGACCTTCGGCGCGTCGTCGGCGCGCCAGCAGGCCGAGGGGTGGCGTTGGCGGTAGGTGCCGAGTGTGACCAGGTTCTCGACGGATCGCCGGGCGACGACGGTGTGCAGGTACGCGTTGGCGGCGACCACGCTGGAGTCGATGGGCTTCCACGGCGCAGCGAGCTGGGCGGGGTCGGTGATCGCGCCCTCCAGCACGCGGATGCGCTCGATCTCGCCAGGCCCATAGGAGTCGTAGCGTGCGCGGACCTGGAGGTAGCCGCGCGCGGCAGGCGACGACGGTGTGAGGGTCAGGGCCTTGTGAGCTGTCCCGATCTGCGTCCAGCTCACCGAGCCGAGCGAGACGGCGGAGTCGTTGAACAGCTCGATCTCGACGTAGAAGTCGGTGCCATAGAGGTCGATCTCCAGCGGGCGCGCGCCGCGTCCCGAGCTGAGGTAGACGCCGACGTCGAGGAGCGTGGTGAGGGTCCCGCTCAGCTCAGCCGGCCCGGCTGGCGCGTAGTGGAGGAGCGCCCGGCGGTTGAGGAGTGCCCAGGCGTTCGCGTGGTTCTGGATGAGGCGCTGGAGCCCGGTCTCTTTGATCACGCCGCCGACGCGGAACACAGCATCAGGGCGGTCATAGAGGCGATAGAATGCATTGATCGATACGGCCATTTAATAACCCCATTGGTATCCAGCGCCGCCATCGAAGTCACCGTTCGCGTCGGAGACGACAGCGAACGCGTCGAACGCGTCGGCGGCCCCCTGGTTTGGATAGTCCCGGAGGACGAGGAGATCCCCAACCACCGGCGTGTAGCTGCCGAGCCCCGATAGCGTGATGGTGTTGGCGCCGTAGCCCGTGCTGGCGCAGGTCGCCTTCACCGAGAGGTCGGCGGCGCTGAGGATCAGGAGGTCTGCGGTGCCGAAGCGGCTGAGCGCCTCGATGTCGGTGGCGAAGGGGCCGGGGCCGGTGGTGTAGGCGTTGGCGTCGCAGGTCGCCGTGGAGGTGCCGCTACTCCAGGAGGCGATCCGCGCCGTCGGCGCCCACGCCCCGCGCTTCGCATAGAGCGCCCCGACAGCGAGCAGGGCGTAGGTGGCGCGGCTCCCGCCCTGCCACCTGTAGCGCCGCCCCGTGACGAGGTAGACCTCCTCATCCACCCCCTGGGTCGTGCTGCGCCCTGACACCATCCCCAACGTCACCCGGCAGAGGTCTCCAGGCCAGAGGTCCAGCTGCCCCAGCACCTGCACCGTCAGCTCGGGGATGGGGCGGCTGTAGCGCTGGATGTAGGAGCTGCCCAGGTCGAGGACCAGCTGGGGGTCATCGCACCCCAGGAGGTCCAGCTCTTCCCTGGAGGTGGCGGGGGCCTTGAGCTGGCGGCGGCGGTTGAACACGTCGTTGAACGTGTCGATGATGGGCTCCTGCCCGGGCCGGTCGGCATAGGCGACCGCGATCGAGTCGATGGCGTCGGCGAGGCGCCGGCGCTGCGTGGGGGCGACGCGCTCGGCGAGGTCGTATACATCGATCAGCTCGGTGTCTGCCCCGGCCTCCAGGCTGTCGGTGAAGAGGGCCACGGTGATGCGTCCCCCCTGCCCGCCGGTGACGACGCCGCCGTAAGGGCGCCACAGCGAGGAGAGCCACTCCAGCGCCTTGACCGGCTTGCCGTCCGTGCCGAGATGGATCGCGTCCACCCGGAGGAGATCGCCCAGCTGAGCGCGGACGCGCTCGATCCCCCCCACGTCCACCAGCTCCCAATCGATCCCCGCGCCGAGGTTGGGGAGGGCGAGGTCGTAGTCGGTGGCACCGCCCGCGGCGTCGTAGTTGCCGCCCAGCTCCGTCGTGGTGAGGACCTGGAGGGTGAGGGTGGCGAGGTTGTTGGAGAGCCTGGTGGTGCCGTAGAGGGGCGGGGCCTGCGGCGCGGTGCTGAAGAGCTGCCAGACCTCCGCGGGGGGCTCCTCGTCCCAGTTGACCAGGATGCCGTCGGCGTAGAGAGGCTCGGTGTTCTCGCTGCTGAAGGACAGCGCGGCGCCGGCCGTGGAGGCTGGGGCGTTGTTGATCACTGCCCCCTTGTCCCCCCAGGCGAAGAGGCCGCGGGGGGTGTAGGCGTTGAGGCCGCTGACGCGCGTGTAGCCCGCCGAGGCGTAGCCTCCCCCGGCCCCCAGGCTCCTCCAGTCGATCCGCCGCCCTCTCCACAGGCTCTCGCAGAGGCGTCGGTCGCGGAGATGGTCCAGCGCTGAGGTGCAGCCGATCTCGATCACGTCGGGCGTGGGGTGGTTGATCTCGTCGATCACGCCGGTCCACAGGACGACCTCGTCGGCGTAGCTGCCGCTGGAGCTCACCTCGATCAGCTCGACGCGGCGCCCTCGGAGGATGGGGCCGTCGTTGGCGTTGTAGAGCTCGTTATCGTCTACCCCTCGGATCTCCGCTCCTGCGATCCCCTGGGCTCTCGCCCGCGTGCCCAGGACGCCGCGGAGCACGCTGTAGGTGCCACCCGAGACGACGTAGTCGAAGTAGACGGCCTCGTTGCCCAGGATCAGCGTCTCGCCGGTGAGATCGTCCGAGGCGAGGACCCGGACGGTCGTCTGCACCTCGTCGATCCCATCCAGGAGCTGAGCGTGGACGGCAGGCGTCTGGGTGTAGAAGGCCTGCTCGGGCTGAAGGGGCGCGCCCTCGACGAAGGCGAAGAGCTGGAAGGTGAGGCCACCCACGCTGCTGCGCCCCGCCCTGAAGTCGCAGGAGAAGCCAAGCTCGTCGGGGAGCCCGACCAACGCGCCGCTCACGTAGACCGAAGCGTAGTCGTTGGTGAACGGCTCCTCCAGCGCCCACCGGTAGAGACCGGCGCTGCCTGCGCCGTAAGCTCCACGCCCCAGGCCCTCCACGCGCACCGCCAGGATCGTGGTCACGACGTCGCCCTCCCCAGGAGCCGCACATCGTAGTAGAGCGGCGCCCGGTTGACCTGGCTGACGGCGCCAGCCGTCAGCGTGCCGAGCTGCGCGGGGTCGGTGATGCGGAGCGCGTTGTAGGTGCCTGGTGCGTCCTTGTCCTTGGCGAAGCGCACCCGCGGCATCGTCTTGGAGACGATGCCGCTGATCATGTCATCGCGGAATTGCTCCAGCGTTGCGTAGAGGTCGCCCACGGCGATCCCGGCGGCGGCGGCGTGGAGGGTCTGCGAGGCGTAGTGCTTGAAGAGCAGCGCTGGCAGCACCTTCTGGAGTTCGATCTCGTGGCGGATCGCGCTGCCGTAGGGGGTGGCGTTGTGGCTGACGCCCGTGCCCCCTTCGACGATCTCGATCCACTGCTCCCGCTCGCGGTGGTCCTGGGAGACCAGCACGTCGGGCTGCCAGCAGCGCCGGCGACGGTAGAGTCCCGTGATCGCCTGGGAGGTCAGCGCGACGGTGTTGGAGCCGCCGGGGGCGACCAGGCCGAGATCGGCAGCGGCCAGCTCCTCGGGCCGCAGGAAGGTCAGGCTCGTAGCGGTCTTGCTCCCCCCGCTGGCGGCGAGGGTGAGGGTGCCGTCAGGGTGGTCCGTCACCGTCCACGTCGCCCCCACCGTCTCGTCGCTGGTGAGCTCGTCCCCCAACTCTTTGAGGAGGTCGCTGCCAGACCCGCTGCCGTCAGGGTAGAACGTCGCCGCCGACAGGGTGACGTTCTGCGTCGATGCGTCGTTGTAGGTGATCCGGATGTGCGGCGCGGTCGCCGTGAGGACGACCGGCAAGGTGAAGCGCGGGTAGGTCATCGCAAGAACCCCGCAGGTTGTGGGGCGCCGAAGACGCCGCGGCGCATCCCGCGCTCGACCCCGCGCTCGATGGTCCCCTGGAGTTGGTCGCCGTCGATGTAGACGTTGACGGTGCGGCCCTCGCGCTCCTCGGTGCTCTGGGAGCGGAAGATGTCGGCGATCTCGCGGAGGCGATCGGTGCCGGCGGTGGAGCGTCCACCCGGTGCCGCTCCCTTCGCCGTGAACGAGGAGAGGGTGCCTGCCAGGAAGGCCAGCGCGGCCCCAGCGGCGAGGAGGCCTATGGCGTTGCCGGTCTGGGTGGCGATCAGCGCGGCGCCGAGTTGGGTGAAGGCTGGCGCGAGCGTCTTGAGCAGGTTCTGAAGCTGCCCCACCATCGCCTTGCCAAGATCGCCCATCGAGGCCTCGCCCACGGCGATCTGTCCGAAGGTCTCCAGCGCGACGAGCCCGGCTTCGTGGAGCTTGTCGATCGTTATGTCGAGCGTGACGCCGCCGATCTGCTCCCAGGGGTTGATCGTCCCCATCTCGCGGAGCTTTGCCATGAGGAGGTCCAGCTCATCGGCCACCCTGCCAAGCGCGGCCCCCTCCTCTCCGGTCAGGTTGGGGTCGGCGAGGGTGTTTGCGATTTGCGCCTGCGCTGCGGTGTATTGCTCGCGGAGCGCCTGCATCTCGTCGCTCGTCAACCCACCGGGGAGGCTCGACTGCACTGTGGCCTTGAAGGTGTCGGCGCCTTCGAGGGCGGCGTCGATCCGCTCTGGGATCTTCGCGGCGGTGCGGCGCTCCTTCTCCAGCTCGATCTGCTGCCTGAGCAGATCGGACTGGAACATCTGCCGGTCGATCTGGCGGTCGATCTGAGCGAGGCGCTGCTCTTCGAGGAGGTAGCCATCCTGGCGCTCGCGGTCGAGCTCACGCTGGAGCGCGTTGATGCGCTCCAGCTCGTCGCCCAGCGCTGCGGTGGACTCCTTCGCCCCCTTCGCCTCGGTCTGCACGCCGCTGAAGAGCGACTGGAAGGAGGTCAACGCCTGCTCCCACGAGATCGTCCCCTCTTCGGCGCTCTGGATCAGATCCTCGGCGGCGCCCTGAAGCACCGCAGCCTCGACGCCTGCCTTGCCGAGATCCAGGAACATCCCGCTCAGCTCATCGACGCGGCTGGCGGCGATCCTGTCATCCAGGCTTTTAAGCGCATCGCGCAGCGACAGCACGGCATCTGCGGTGTGCTCACCCATGAACACGCCCGCCTGCTCCATCTTCTGGAGCGCCAGCTTCTGGCGCTCCAGCGCCTCCACGTCCTGCGCTCGAAGCCGCAGTGTGCGCTCCTCTTCGGTGTTCCAGCGCCCCAGCTCGGCGCGCAGCGCCCTGATCGTGCTCTCCTGTTCGAGCAATCGGTTGTTGAAGGCTCCGGTCTTGTAGTCCGCCTGCTCCAGCGAGCGATAGAAGGCCTCTTGCTCGTGGGTGAGCTCGTTGAACTTCCTCCCGGCCTCCAGGATGGCGTGCCCTGCGTTTTGCAACTCTGGCGGGAGCAGCGAGACGATGGAGACGCTCCGGGCGAGCGTCTTGTTCCAGAAGTCCCCCTCGCGCCGGGTCGCCTCTTGCCAGCGGTTGAAGTCTACGACCGCCGCCTCAGTCTCGCGCGCTGACCGCGTGAGGAACCCGAAGATGCTCCCGACGTCGCCTGCGCTGTTGAGCGCATGGCCCAGCGTGAGGTTGAGCTGCCTGGTTGATGCGTCGAGGCGATCTTGTTCAACGCGAGCGGCATGGGACTGCTCGCGCCACAGCTTGAGGCTCTCAGCGGCGTACTCCACCGTCGCCGCCGAGAGCTTCTGGAGCCCGGCGACCAGGAGTCCGGCAGCCGCCGTCAACCCACCTAGAGCGCCCAGCACCGCCCCTTGAGCCACCGGAGGCAGCGCAGCAAACCTGGCATGGGCGATGGAGAGGCTGTCGCTCAAGGCGACGAACTGGCCGATGATCCCGCCAGGGCCACTCAGCTCATCCCGCATGATCTGGGCGGCGACGGCGTTGCGCCGCCCCACGTCCGCCACGTCGCCCAGCGCCGCGGCGGCGCGCTGGCCCGCTGGCGAGAGGCGGGAGAGCGTGTCGGTCATGTCGCGGAGGTTGTTCTCCGCGATGCGGACCTTGGCGGCGTCTTGGAGCTGGTTCAGCTCGGAGGTGGACTCCCGGATCATCCGCGCCAGCAAGCGCTGACCCTCCACGACTCGCCGCACCGGGTCCGCGATCTCCTCCAGGGCGTTGGCGGCCTGCAACCCCTGCTCGCCGAAGAGCTTGAGCTGGTCGGTGATGTTGTCGATCTCGTTGCGCAGCCGGTTGGCGACGTCAGCGAGCTTCTTCATCTCGCTGTCCAGCTCAATCAGCCCCTTCTCGCCTTGCTTGGTCTGGACGAACGCCGTCTTGAGGGAGCTGGTGAGCCCCTCCATGTCCTTCTTGATGGCGGCGAACCCAGCCGCCGCGCGGTTCTCCAGGTTGACGCGGAGGGTGACATCTTGATCTGTGCTCACGCCTCACCCTCCTGCTTCCTGGGCTTCTTCTTCCCCTTCCGTCCGTAGGGGATCTCCGCCTCCTTGAACCCCGGCGCCGGAGCGAAGGACGGGTCAGCGCCGGGTGGGTGGTGCTTGCTGCGCTGGCGATCCAGCTCCTCCCGCTGGATCGCCCCCATCTCGCTGTCGATCACCCGCATCGTTTCCAGCCACACCACCGGCTGATCCGCGATCCCCCCGCGGCGCAGCAGGTGCCCGCGCCCATAGTCGCTCCAGTCGCCGATCAGCTCCCGCAGATCCGGGCGCAGGCGCTCGGCGTGGAGGCGCAGACAGGCGTCCGGGTGGTTGGGATCGGGCTGAAGGTCGGGGTGTGACTGCCGAATGCGCTGATCCTTCTCCTCGCCTGGGCGCAGCTTCGGGCAGCGCCGCATAACCCGGATGCCGACGGCGCAGGTGGCGCAGTCGAAGTCGCCGCCGTCCGTGGCTACTCGGACGGCGGCGCGGAGTTTTTTTCCACACCCCCCATCCCGCCGAGCCAGATCGCGGCGTCCCCGAGGCGGTTGACCCCCACCACCGGGAGGCGACGCACCAGCGCGAGGCGACGCCGCAGCCCAGGGTACGGGTCGAGGGCGTCCATCAGCGGCGCCCCAACGGCTGGATCGACGCCCTCCAGGGCGCTCCAGTCGCCCCCGGTGGTGCGGATGGCGACGGCGATCCAGGCGTAGAGCGCCGCGGGGCCTGGGAGGGCGCCCTCTTCGCGCGCTCCGTGCCCGCCGCAGTCGAGCAGCAGGCTCTTGTGGTAGGGCAGGAGCCCGTCCTCCAGGAGGACGTAGGGGCCGTCGGGCTGATCCATGAAGATCGGGTGTTGGTTGCTCATCATGCGGAGGCTCCATACCAGGTGATGCGGAGGTTGTTGGCGGGGGTGACGCCCGCAGGGGCGGCGTCGCTGCGGGAGGGGCTGGGGTAGAGCCCAGCGAACGAGAGCTGGAGCGCGTGCTGGCTGTTGTCCTCGACCTCCTCGACGCCGGTGACGCGGAAGTACCACTGGATCTCGACGGCCTCCGTGCTCCCGTCCTGGGGCGTGTAGGTCAGCGTGATCTTCATGTCCTTCTGGGTGGACTGCTGCACCCACGCGTTGAAGTCGGCCACGGGGACGTCTTTGAGCAGGATCGTCCCGGTGATGGGCTGGCGCGCGATCAAGAGGACCTCGCCGACGCCGGAGGGGCTGTCGCTGCACTCGGTGGCCGTCATGCCCCGGTTCAGGGCGATCTCAGCTTCGATGAAGCAGCCTCCGTAGGTGATGGTGCCGTCCACCGACTCGATGAGGCTGGTGATCCCCTTCGTCACCAGCGGCAGCCGGGTATCCCCCTCGGTGTCCTCGTAGGTGAGGGCGGGGATGCTCGTGGCGTAGGCGTTACGGACGCCCGTCTTGGCGCGGCCCTGGACTCCGAAGAGCACCTTGGCGTTACGGGCGAGCTTCAGGGTGCCATCACACCGGCAGCCCCGGAGGGTCCACGCCTCACCCTGGCCGCTCACCACGTCCTCCTGGCGATGGACCATCGAGAACGACGCGGCGCCGTTGGAGCCCAGCTCGGTGTAGAGGCTCTTGGGTGGTCCAGCGTCATAGCCTGTGAGGGCGCCGAACCCCATCCCGCGCAGCAGGTCGATGATGACGGGGGCGCTGGCGGAGTCGTCCACGTTGAGGCCGGTCAGCTCCGCGTCGAAGCCGAAGGTCACCTCCTCCATCCCGGTGACGCCCTTGACGCTGGCGTCCAACGGGCTGTCGATCTCGCGGGGGTGGTCGGTGTTCTTGCGCTGGCACTGAAAGCCGAACGTGGGGATCGCGTCGGCGGGGAAGGTCACGTCGGGGCTGGGGGCCACACCGTAGGTGCTCTCCAGCTCGATCCCGGTGTACGACTTGCCCTTGATGCGGGTTTCATTGGCCATGATGGCTCCTTCTCACGTGGTGGTGCCGAAGTTTTCGCGGACGCGCTGCATCACGCTCAAGGTCAGCTCAATCAGGTAGATGGAGCGGAGGTTGTCCCCGCCCTGCTGCACAGGTCCGTTCTCGCGTTGAGCAACCGCTGTGACGTTCCAGATCCCTGCGGCGCCAGGGAGGTCACGCTCCAGCACCTGACGCACGGCGGCGGCGAAGTCCCAGGCTTCTGAAGAGAGACTTGAGAGGTCGAAGTCGTCGGTGACGCTCCTGCGTCCGTGCTCGCGCTGGACGTAGCAGCGGGCGACGAGCTGCACCGTCTCGTCGCGCAGCCCCAGGCCGCCCAGGAGCGGCTGGGGGATCGAGGAGGCGCGTTGCAGCCTCACCGCGGGGTAGGTCGCCGGCCACACCCCCGGCAGCTCGTGCTGCTTGATCTCGACGGGCGCCGGCGACGTGAGCGTGTACCCGGCCCCCTCCCCGATGAGGCGGGCGTTGATGGCGGCGATGGCGTCGTCGAGCCCGTCCCGCAGGACGGTTACAGCTCGTTGCAGGACGCCTCGCGCGCCCTGCTCGGGGTTGGGCAGGCTCATGAGGCGTCACCTCCCCCGTCGCGGCGCCCCTCGGTGATCCACGCCAGGACGGCGCGGCCGTAGAGCGCCACCTCTTCGGGCGGCGCGGCGACCACAGGGCGCCGCACCATCCAGCGGGTGCCGTGCTGGTGGTAGCCGGCGTAGGGCACCTGCGTCCCCATCTCCTCGACTCCCAGCGCCCCGGCGACGAACACATGCTCGGGGTGGTTCGGCTCGGTGAGGGAGCGTCGGAGGCGTCCGGAGGCGTCCAGGAGGCGTCCACCAGGCCGGCGCCGGAGGGTGCTGGCCTTACGGGGCGCCCAGGCGCCCGCAGCGGAGGTCGCGCCGAAGCTGGCGAAGTCACGGGTGCGGCCCTTGAGGAAGGCGTCGTGGATGGCATCGTTGGCACCGCTGACGTCACGGGCGCGCTCAAACATCTCCAGCCACGCCTCGGTGGCAGCTTCGAGTCCGTCTATCTGGAGGTCCAGCATGAGCGTCCTCCTTCAATCACAGGCCACGAGCGGCATGGAGATGCGGGCGAGGCCCGCGCGCAGGCCGAGGTACGCCAGACCCTCGGGGGTCGTCGCGAGCCACTGATCCGAGGCGCTGTTGGTGCTGCTGTTGCCCGCGATCGGCGCATAGGAGCGGCCGCCGGCGTTATCCTGGATGGACACCACCTGCCCGACGGCTTGCTCGCCCTGGGTGCTGAGCGCGCGCAGGTAGTGGCGGTAGAGGTGACCGGCGTAGAGGAGGACGGCGGTGTCCCCCTTGCTGCGCGTCGCCCTCGCCGGGATGGTGGTGCCGAAGAGGTTGACGGGCACCACCAGCTCGGCCTGGTTGATGAACCCCTCGATGATCGCGCGCGTGTCCGCGTCGCTGGTGGACAGCTGCGGACAGACGGCGGCGAAGTCGATGTAGGTGAGCGGAGAGGCCACAGGTCGCCCTCGCAGGTGAAGTGAAGGGGTGGGGGCAGCGACGCGCTGCCCCCACCAGCTCAGGCGCTCGCCTTGAGGCGGTTGATCCGCCCCCCGAGGGGTCGCTTCCAGTTGACGTCGGTCATCTTCGCCATCCAGACGACCTGATAGCCGAAGGGCAGCTCGATGATCTTGTGGAAGCGCGGGGGCAGGAGCTTGCAGCGCACCACCGAGGTGCTGCGCTGGTAGGCGACCATCCGGGCCTGCTCGGCGGAGGTGGCGTCCAGGTTCGGCATCGCCATCACCTGCTCCAGGCTGCGGATGTAGGGGCTGGACGCGAGGAACTGCTCCAGCACCGTGCGATCCCGGCCCGAGAGGCGCTTGGTCGCGACGGTGTTGTAGGTGCCGAGCCCCATCGCCAGCGTGTCCGGGCGGATCGTGTTCTTGTTGTTGGTCGCGACGTCGTTGACCACCGCGTGGAGCGTCGCCAGGTCGGCGTCTGCTGTGGAGGCGTCGCTGATCGCGGCGACCTCCAGCCCCTTGACCGCCTTGTCACCAAAGAACCCCTTGATGTTCTTCGGCTTGTTGCCGTCGAGGATCGAGTAGCTGATGATGTCGAGGATCGCCTCCTGGCAGAGCGTGGCGCCCTCGGCGTCGAGGTTGTTGCCGTAGCGCTGCGCCGCAGCCAGCTCCTCGATGTCCACCTGGTAGCCGACGCCGATGAAGTGCGCGCGGGTCTCCTCGGGGACCAAGCCCTGGTTGACGTTCTGCACGCTGGTGTCGCTCGGCGTCATGAAGGCGGCCTGGCCCCCGACGTTCTGCCGCCCCCACTTGACGAACTTGTCCTCCACCATGAGGTCCGCCTCGATGGGGCAGAGGTTCAGGCCGTCCAGCGGAGCGAAGTCCTGCTTCACGACGTCGGTCTCGATGCGGGTGAGCTGCTCTCGCAGGAAGAGGGTGGTCCCGGAGTCGAACACCGAGCGTCGGACGTTCCCCTCGGAGTCGAACTCCAGGGCGGTCCGCGCGTTGGCGAGCTGCTCCTCGGTGAAGATGATGGGCTGGGGCATGGGGAGCTCCTTCAGAAGTGGCGCAGGGGCGGCGCCGAGCCGCCCGCGCGAGCCTGGTCAGCGGTCAAGGTCAGACAGGGGACAGATCGATCCAGGCGACGTTCACGCCGCCGAGGGCGCTCCTGGCGCCGCCAGGACGCCAGGCGGCGCGGCTGAGGCGAACGGCGTCCCCCCCGTCGCTGTCGGTGCGGCAGGCCCCGGCGACCTCGGCGGCCCCCGCGGTGCAGCGGACGTAGACGGGGTCGCCCAGGGCGGGGTTGACCCCGGCGTCGAGCAGCACCGCGAAGGGGCCGTGGTAGCAGACCGGCACCTCCTCGCCGCTGCCATAAGCAGCGTCGCCGGCGTCGTCCTGGCGTGCGAAGTTGCGGCGGATGACGCCGCCCGCGATGCGCCGGGTGAAGTCCGCGGTGACGTTGGCGGTCACCTCGGTGAGCGTCCACGGGGAGGCCGCGTCATCGCTGGCGCCTCGCGCCTCGAAAGGCGTCCCGGCGACCTCCGCGGTGAGGCGGAGCTTGTCGGCGCTGTTGGCGGCGAGGATGCTGGAGGCGGGCATCTGCCCGTTGATATCGGCGACGAAGGCGTTGACGATCTCCGCGGCGGTCGCGCTGGCGTCCGCGAGGTATTCAAACGTGTAGACCTCCTCCCACCCGCTCCCGTCGAAGTCGCCTTTGATGGCCACCATGTAGCGCGCGTTGTTGGTCGGGGTGGGCGCGAGGTCGATGACCTGCGCCACCGCGGCGAGCGCCGTCGGCTTCTGGATGGTGCCCGCGTCGCTCCCATGCATCACAAGGACGCCGAAGTCCACGGACTCGAAGTCTGCCGCCGCGGTCTGCACCGAGCTGGAGAGCTTCGCGTCGCTCTCGCTGAAGGAGAAGTCGTCGTTGATCTCGCGAGCCACGATCTTGAGCGTGTCGCCGTCCACGCTCTCGGCGTAGACGCGGTTGCCCAGGGCCTCGTTCTCGTTGATGAGGTCGATGAGCCCGTCGCGGATCTCCGCCGCGGTCGCCGCCCCGGAGGCCGTGTAGGCCAGGGTGACGGCGGCGACCAGGAGGGTGTAGGTCGCGCCGTTGGTGACGGTGTCCACGTTGACGCGGACGTCCTTGCAGGCGCCCCCGCCGATGTTCGCCGAGTAGATCTTCTGATCCAGGGTGCGCTGCCCCGCCGCGAACGGCGTATCGCTCAGGCGCCCTACCGAGGTCTGTCCAGCCATGTTCTTGTGCTCCTGTTCGGGGCGCCAAGCGCCCGTCGGTTCCTGGGGAGGGTCTGCGCCTGGTTCAGCTCAGCGCCTTCTTGCCTGCGAGTCGGTCCGCGAAGGAGCGGCGAGCGTCCACGAGCCCCTTGAGGGCGCCGCCGTCCGCGCTGGTGTCGGCGCGGCGCGAGGCCGCCGAGGCACCCCGCAGGTTCGCCAGAGAGCTGGTGCCCGCGTCGCTGCGGGAGACGGCGACCTCGAAGATCCCGTGAACAAAGTCGTCGCTCTTGCCGTCCAACTTGAGCAGTGGGTCATAAGCCTTGACGGCCTCCTCCATGATCTGCCGCGGCGTCATACTCGTGAGCTTGTCGGCGGCGTCGGCCTTCACCACGCGGGCGGCCTTCTCGATCAGCTCCACGCGGGCCTGGACGCCCTCGGTGATGGCCTTCTGGATGTCCGCGTCGCTGCGGACCTGCTTCTCCAGCCCCGCCACCTTCCCCGCCAGGGTGTCCTTCTCGCGGGTGGTCTCCGCGAGCTTCGCCTCAGCGTCGGCGCGGGCGGTCTTCTCGGCGGCAGCCTGCGCCTCGGCGTCGGTCTTTGCCTTGCGGGCGGCGGCCAGATCGGCGTCAGCGCGCTCCAAGATGGGCGCAGCGGTCTCCGCCACCTCGACGGTCTGGCCGTCGAAGCGGATCTTCACGGTGGTCATGATGGGCTCCTGGGTGTCGTGGACGAGGGCGCGGCCCTCGGAGTCAAGGCGAAGCTGCGCGATGCGCCCAGCGCGTGCGCAGCGGGTGACGGCGATGTGGTTGGCGAGGATCTTGGTCTGGATGGAGTCGTAGCGCTCCCCCTTGGGCGTCACCCCAGGTGCGTTCACGACCAGCGTGCTGTAGCCGACCGACAGCTCCTTGCGGCGCCCTGACTCCACGTCCGAGATCAGGGCGGCGTCGAAGAGCAGCAGCCGCGCCTTCACGAGCCCGTGAGCCTCGATGGGCTCGACTGCAACGATGGAGCCGCGTGTGTGGGTCGTCGCGTTGGTAGGGTCCAGGCCCGTCAGGGCGCCGCGCTCGACAGGGTGCTCCTGCGTGATGGGGCGTCCTGCGTAGGTCGCCAACGAGTCGGCGTGGAGGACCTCCTCCGGCGGCCGATACTCCCGCGCCAGCGCGCCGTCAGCCCGCTGGTAGAGCTGGATGCCGCTCCGCGCGGCGATGCCCTCAATGAGGAGGAAGCCCTCCACGGTCCGTGCCGGAGAGGCCAGCAGCGCGCGCACGTCGGCAGGGAGAGCATCGCTCCCCAGGTCGAGCCGGTCGTTGCGGTAGACCGCAGGCATGGTGGTCCCTTGGCGGGGCACTCGGTGCTTTTGAGACTAGAGATGAAGAGTCTGGATCGCAAGAATAAAATTATAAACAAGTCAACTTTGAACAGACACTACCTGAATGACGCGCCCTGGACACAACCTGCGGCGTAGTTATGTCGGGGCTTCGAATTCTTCAGAAGTAGTCGCCCGGAGACATCGCCCAAGTTTCGCCATCAGCACACTCCCTCTTCACACGTAGAGGCGCAGGGTCTGCGCTCGTGTGTGCGCTGGAGGGGGGTTTTGCTGTTACCGGCGGCCGCGCTCGATCTGTGATTTATCAGTGGACCTTCGCGGCGCGTTTGGCGCCGCGCCCTGCTGACGGAGGTGGACGATATGTAGCAACGCGAGAAGATGGACTCTTTATATCGCCTTATCAACAACACCCGGCGGGTCGACCCCCGTCACCCTGCCGCCAGAGGAGGCGGCTTCCAATGTCAGATACCAACACGTTCCAGGACGCCGAGGCGTCCACCCCAACTATGCTCAACCACCGAGGTGACCTATGAGCATTCTTAAAAGGCCGTCGCAGAAGGCCATCCAGATCTTCAAGCTCCTGTTCGTCGACGCGGCGACGGGCTCTTTTCGCCCGTTGCGGATCATCGGGGGGCTGCTGGCCCTGGCCGGCATCGCCCTGGCCCTCATGCCGCTTCTCCTCACCTCCCTGCCAGCTTGGCCTGGTATTTTCATATCTGTAGCATCCTTATTTGTATGGATAGCCGAGCCCTTCCGAGACGGGGACGGCGGTGCACCTGCACCCAAACGCGTCCCCAGGGTGACCCTTGCTCCATCTGAAGACCTGCCCGTCAAGGGCGGCGTGGGCGTCCCTGACGCGCGCATCCCGCTGGGTCTTCCAACGGTAGATCGTGAGACCGACGGCGACAGCGGCGACCTCCGTCGCAACCTGGCGGACAACCCGGACGAGGCCCCGCACAGCGCCAGCGATGGATCTCCCTGCGCGGCCCACAGCCGCCGCGGCCGCGTCGAGTAGACCATCTGCCCTCGTCGTCTCAGCAGCCCTGAGATCGATCGAGAGCCTCACCAGGGTCGCCTCCGTGGAGACGACAAGCTGCTGGGCCATCTCCTCGATCTCGACCGCTGGGACATCCCGGGGAGCACCCGCCCGGTGACGCGCTCCACCTCCCGCCGCGTTTGAGCAGCGACGAGGCGAGCGATGCGCCGGGCGAGCCTCAGATCCTCGGACCTGGGGTGCTGCATCCGCCAGGACAGCAGCACCCCAGGTCCATGCGACGCCGCCGCGGGGAGGCGCTGGAGGATCACCCCCGCCAGCTCCGCCTCCAGGGCGTCGGGCCATCGCTGGACGCGCTGCGCTCTCACGGGTCAGCGGGTGTAGCGGACGTGCTTGAGCGGGAGGCGGACGACGGCGTTGCCCTGGTCCACGGGGCTCCCGGCGGGGAGCACCCAGATCTCCTCCCCCTCCTTCACAATAACCAGCTTCAGCCGCTCATCCGCGAGGCGCTTCAGGAGCGCGCCACCAGCAGCGACGACGCGCGCAACCCCCGCGCCGCTGATCCCGGCTCGCTCCAGCTGGACCTCACTCCAGAGCAGATCCACCGGATCGGGGTCGGGCTCCTGGATCGGCGCGGGAGGGGTGGGCTCGCTCCGCTTCGCCTCCACATCTCGGAGACGCGCCAGCTCATCCATCAGCTCCTGCGCCCGGGGGGCCGCCTTCGCGTACACCTCGACGACCTCGTCTCCGATCCTCACATCAGCCATTGGCGTCCTCCTTGTCGTTCTCACCTGGTGGAGGCGCCGTGGGTGACGCCTCCTGCCTCCTCGTCTCCCAGGCCAGCCGGATCTCCGACCGCCAGCCCTCGTCGGTGAACTGCGACTCCGCGACCTCGGCCGGGGTGACGACGCCGGCGGCGATCAGGGTCGCCACACGGCGGGCGGAGAGCTCTTCAACCTCCGCCTGCTCCTTCTCGCTGGGTTGCCAGAGGGGGCGGGCCTCGACCGTCCAGGAGGCGGGAAGGCGGCCTCCGGTCGGCCCCTCCTTCGACGCCATCACCATCTCGACGAGCTGGGCGTAGGCCGGGAGCGCGATGGGCTCGATGAGCTCACCGCTCACCATGTCGTAGTAGTTGCGGAGGTCGCTCTCCCCGGTGGAGAACCCCGCAGGCGAGACGCCGTAGAGCTTCGTGATCGGGATGCGCGCGGCGGCCGCCGTCCGCATGGGGTAGCGGTCGAGCAGCTCCGCGAGCCCTCCCAGCGAGGCGTCGATGTACTCGAAGCTCTCGTCCTGACCGTCGAGGAGGATCGCGTTGAGGAGGCTCTTGCAGCGGGCGAGCATCGCCGCCCGCTGCTTCACCTTGCGCTCGCCGTCCTCTCCTGCGCCGATCATCTCCGCGAGGCCGTTGATGCGGAAGATCGGGATGTTCTTCTCCAACACGGTGCGGGAGGCCGCGTCATCGACGATCCCCTCGTTGCGGAGGCGCTCAAACACCCGGTTCAGCACGGGGTCGCCCCACCCGTCGTTTTCGCTCCAGCAACCCGGCGCCTCAACGCCGTTGAAGCGGAGGATGCGGCTGGCGTGGATCACCTCGCCGCGGCGCGCCGCCGCGGCGCCGCGCGGGTCGGGGTTGAGCTGGTAGGTCTCGGGCTCACCGCAGGTCTCCGAGGTCAGGTCGGTCTCCCAGGTCAGCGGGCGCAGCTCGTGGCGGTGGTGGACGCGGAGGAAGCGCACCGCCCGGAGCTGCGCGAGGTTGAGGGGGAAGCGAGCATCCAGGCCATCATCACACCCCAGGATGATCGCCGCGCCGCCGTAGAGGCGGGACCAGGACAGCGCACGACGGATCGCGAGCCCCGCCCCGCGCACTCCGAGGCCGATCGGCAGGCGGCTCAGCGCACCCTCCACCGCAGCGGCGACCTCGGGGTCGTCGAGCTTGACGTCGAACCCCTCCCGCGTCGCCTCGAAGGCAGGCAGGTCGATGATCGCCGCGGCGATGCCGTTGAAGCGGTAGAGGTCGTCCAGCTCCACCCGAGACAGCGTGCGGGAGCGCTGGTAGGAGGCCCCCTCCAGCTTGTCCTTGCGGACATCACCAAAGCCGCCGAAGAGGGTGGCCCAGGAGTCGAGGCGGAGGATGCGGCCGAGCTTGTTGTTCATGGCAAGGTGTCCCAGATGTTGCGCTTGCGGCGAGGACGCCAGCGCAGGTTCATCATCGA
This sequence comes from Myxococcota bacterium, assembly GCA_963169075.1. Lineage (GTDB taxonomy): Bacteria > Myxococcota_A > Bradymonadia > Bradymonadales > CAUJGC01. The sequence goes on along the minus strand of CAUJGC010000099.1, from coordinate 2,511 downwards.
GAGGCAGTCCACATCTTCGTCGTGGGGGCGGCCAGGGAAGCCGAACCACTCCTCCAGCACCTCCGAGGCCCAGGGGGCGTTCAGCGGGACGTGGAGGTTCCCCGCCTCCATCGTCAGCGCGGCGACCTCGGCGCGGGCGTACTTGTCACCGAACGGGTCGGGGTTGAAGGCGATGATGCCCTGAAGCTCCGCCCCCAGCTCCTCGACGACCGCGGGGCCGTTGGCCTTGTCCTCGATGAGCTTCGCCGTCGCCTCCGGCCACTTCGCGGCGAGGTCGCGCAGCGCCTGGCGGCTGGCGACGATCCCCATCCGCCCATGCACCCGGTCGAGGAGGAAGCGGTCGGCGCCGCGGCGGCCCCAGACGTGGAGCGCGACCGGGTCGTTGCTCTTCTTCCCCTTGAAGGCGCAGTCCATGAAGATCGCCACCTCGTCACAGGAGGCGGCGAGGTCCCGCGGGTCGGCGCGGTAGCGGTTGCGATCGCGCATCCAGTCCCGCTGGAAGAGCTGGCCACCCTTGGGGCTCGGGCGCTGCTCGTGCTGGGCGGCGTAGTCCGCAGCGCCCAGCTCCTCTTTGATCCCGGCGACGACCTCCGCCGGGAACATCGCGGGGAAGAGCAGCTCGCCGGGGGCGGTCCTGGGGTCGCCCCCCCAGGCGTGGGGGTGGGTAGGGTCGTACTCGGTGGGCAGACACAGCACCGTCCAGCCCGCGCGCTCGGCCAGCACGCCGGCGAGGTCTTCGGTGTGGACGCGCTGCATGATGAGCACGCGGCGCCCGGTGCGCTTGTCGTTCAAGCGCGACGACATGACCTTGTCCCACCAGTGCAGGACCTCGCTCATGCGCTCCGCGACGCGGGAGGGGTCTCCCCGGATCGTGTCGCCCACGTCCACCGGATCGTCGCAGACGAGCTTGTCGCCGCGCTTCCCCGTCACCTTCCCCTTCACCGTGACGCACTGGCGGAAGCCCCGCTGGGTGTTCTCGAAGTAGCTCTTGGCGTTCTGGTCCCGCGCCAGCCCCCATGGCGCGCCGCCCCCCTGCCCCGCCAGCGCCGCCACCCAGCGCTGGTAGCGGTCGGACTCGACGATCAAGCGACAGCGCACGCTGTCCCGGAGGATCACGTCGTCGCTGTGGGAGGAGAAGATCGTCCGCTCCTCGGGTCGCGACAGCCACTCCCAGGCCGGCCAGCAGACCGACACCAGCAGCGACTTCATGTGCCCGGGGGGGATGTTGATGACGAGGTTCTGGAGCTCGCCCCGCGTCACCGCCGCGAGGTGCTCACAGACCGCGTCGAGGTGCCAGCTCCAGATCAGCGCCGCGCCAGGCTCGACGATCGACCAGACGCGGCGGACGAACTCCGCCAGGTCGCGGCGAACCAGCTCGGCCTCGATCTGGACCCAGGTCAACCCAAGGGAGAGGAGCTCAGTCGCCATCGGGGAGGTCCCCGTTGGCTCGGGCGGCGAGGAGCTCTCGCAGCGTCGAGAGGCTGAGGCGGGAGGGGTCCACCTGCGCCACATCACCGCTGTGCTCCACCTGGACGCGCTCGGGCGCGAAGCCACCTTGCGCCTTCAAGATCAGCGCAGCGGCCTGGATACGCGCGGCCGGGGCGATGGTCCCATCTGCCAGCATCTCCCCCAGGCGAACCAGGACCTCCGCACGGGAGGCGACCAGCGAGGAGACGGTGCGCTCAATGGCCTGGGCGACGTGGGGACGCGCCTTCATGTGGGCGCCCCCGACCCGGCTCCGCTCCGGAGAGCAGTTTGGGTAGGCGACGCGGTAGGACGCCGCGGCGTTGCCGGAGCGAGCATACTCTACGACGAAGAGGCGCTCGCGGTCGTTCAGCCCCTCCAGCGCCAGGGCAAGCAGCTCGCCATCCTGGGGTGCGGGAGCTGCTTGCTCCTTCCCCTTCTTGCTCCGGCCTGGCTTGGCGCGCCTTGAGGACATCAGCGCTCCAGGGTGATGGGGCAGCGGGAGGGGTTGAGGCGAGGGAGGGTCCAGGCGCGATAGAGGCGGGTTCGCCCTGTGGAGGTAGCGATGTCTCCATCGACCACCTCCACATCCATCGGTGTCCCGCTGTAGAGACCCGCGGAGGCCGAGCCGTCCGCGGCGACGCGGTAGAGGCGATCGTCGCGCCCCGCCACGCGCACGAAGGCGACCGTGTGGTGCTCCCAGCGGTAGTCGTTCGGGCCAGGCCCCCGGTAGGTGCTCTGAGCGGCGACGGTGATCGTGCCCAGCTCGTCGCGGCGCTCCCAGAGCTCGCGCAGGGTCATCGTCCGCCCCCGGCGCGGCGTGACGCTGCGGACGTGGTCGCCGTAGCCGTAGGCGCGCGCCTTGTCGCTCGCGTTGTGAGGGTTCGTCCAGACACCCTCGCCGCGCTCGGTGCAGATCCACTCCAGCGGCGGGATGTTGCCGCTGTGACGCCACGCCGCATCAACGCCGAGCGCGACGCCGAGCAGGAGGTTCGTCCACGATGTGCAGTGCAGCGAGGGTCGCTCGACGCCGTCGCGCTGCGATGC
>CAUJGC010000098.1 GCA_963169075.1 Myxococcota bacterium | reverse complement strand
ACAACCCGGTCAACAACAACCCGGCGAACAACCCGGTCAACAACAACCCGGCGAACAACCCGGTCAACAACAACCCGCAGCCGGTGCGCGAGTGTGAGCAGGACACGGGGTGTCCGCTGGGTGAGTACTGCGCGATCCTCTCGGCGGAGGAGTCGGTCTGTCAGCCGGGATGCCGGACGGATCGGAACTGCGAGAGCGGCGAGGTGTGCGATCCGGACACGCGTCGCTGCCTGGCGGTGGAGGGGTACTGCGATGATGACGGGGTGGGGGCGAGCTGTCCTGCGGGCGCGTCGTGCTGTCCTCGGGGGAGCTACTGCGATCTGGAGGCGTCGCGGTGCGTGGCGGGTTGCACGGAGGACGCGCAGTGCAGCTTCGGGCTGCCCTGCATCGAGGCGCAGAACAAGTGCGGCTGCGACGCCGACGCGGAGTGCGGCGACAACTTCGTGTGCGCCGATCAGCTCTGCGTGGCGGTGGAGTGTTCTCCGGACGCGCTGGAGCCGAACAACGATGCGTTGACGGCGCGTCGTCTGGCGCCGATCTTCGGGGCGTCGCAGGAGGTGTCGGGGCTGAAGTTCTGTCCGCTGGATCAGGACTACTTCGGGCTCTGGCTGCTGCCGGGGGTGACGGTGACGGGGCAGGTGGTGCCCGGGGAGGGGAGCCTGGATCTGCGGTGGACGTGGCGCTCGCCTGCGGATCGCCGGGTGGACAACGGCTCCAATGATCGCGACTGGGAGTTCACGACCGAGGAGGCGGGGCTCTACACGCTCCAGCTGGACTACCGCCCGGCGGTGGGTCAGCTGCCCTACACGCTGCGCTACGCGCTGAGCGACGACGGGGTGGTGTGCGACAGCGACGGGGCGCCGTCAGGGATCTTCCGGATGGGGTTGAGCGACACGCTGACGGTGGGGCCTGCGGCGATGTGCTCGGAGCAGTCGGACGTGTACGCGCTGGCGTTGGAGCGTCCGGGGCAGGATCTGGAGGTGCGGCTGACCCGCGTGGATCAGATCCCGCAGACGGCGCTCCGGGTGGAGATCCTGGGGGACGGCGACGCGGTGCTGGGTGAGGTCGAGGGGGCCGGCTTCACGATGACGACCGGCGCGGTGGTGGTGCCGAGCAACCCGCGGGTGCGGGTGTCGGTGGCGGAGGGCGGCACGGCGCTGGGCGCGAGCTATCGCCTGGAGCTGGTGTCCTCGCGGGGGATGAGCGGGGAGGTGTGCGTCGATGACGCGAACGAGGACAACGACACGCGTGAGACGGCGACGCCGATCGAGCCCGGCGAGGTGCCGAGCCAGAAGGTGTGCGCGGAGGACGTGGGCGGGGACTGGTTCCGCTTTGAGGCGGCTGGCGGGGCCTCGGTGTCGCTGGACGTGCTCTATGACGGTGACGAGGTGCCCCAGGCGCGGCTGCACCTGCCCGACGGTCGGGCGATCCCGGGTGTGACGACGCTCTGCGGCGCGGGCGCGCCGTGCGTGCGCTTTGAGCGTCTGAGCGCGGCGCAGGCGGGGACGTGGTATGCCGAGGTGGTGACGTCGCAGACGAACGTGGACTACACGCTGGAGCTGGGCGTGGCGGTGGCGTGCGATCCGGCGCCCGGGGGGTGGGCGCCGGGCTGCGAGTGCGCGCCGGACGTGCGGGACGCTCCCTACGCTGCCGAGCCGGGCTCGGTGCCGCTGGGGCTGCCGGTGGTGCAGGGCGGGGCGCCGAGCCGGGTCTTCCTGGGGACGCTCTGCAGCGGCGACGCGCTGGACAGGGTGCCGCTGTGGACGCCGCCGGGGTCGGGGCTGGCGGTGCGTGTGACCCAGACCGGCGGCCAGGGGAGCGCGCAGGTGCGTGTGCTGGACGGCAGCGGCGCGGTGGCGGCCTCGGGCGCGCTGGGCGGGCTGCTGACGATCCCTGGCGCGCCGGGCTTCCGTCGTTGGACGCTGGAGGTGGCCTCGCAGGGGCAGGGCGCGCTGGGGTACGAGCTGGCGGCGACGCTGCTCCCGGCGGCGGTGCAGGCGGCGTGCGTAGACGACGCCCAGGAGGTGCTGGAGCGCGATCGGTCGTTTGATCTGGGTCCGGCCTATGGGCGCTGGACGTTGGTGGAGCCGGGGGCGATCTGCGTCAACGACACCGACCGGCTGCGCTTCACGACGCTTCAGGAGGGTGATGGTTTGACGCTGACGCTGCGGACGCTCTGGGCGACGGAGCGTCGCCTCAAGGTGCGGCTCCTGGACGCCGACGGCGCGTTGATCGGTGAGGCGGAGGATCTGGGGGGTGTGGCGACGCTCGCGCTCTCGGACCTGCCGCTGGGGGCCTACGCGGTGGAGGTGGACGGCGTGCTGGCGGCGCCGGCCTACGGGGTGGGCTACCGGCTGGAGGGCGAGCTGCGCCGCCCGGCGGGTGCCTGCATGAACGAGGCGAGCGAGCCCAACAGCTCGGCGGCGACGGCGAGCCCGCTGGCGGAGGGGTGGAGCTACGGCGGGGTGCTCTGCCGCCAGACGGACGGCGAGGATGTCCATTTGATCCCGGCGAGCGCGGGCGAGCGGGTGATGGTGCGCTATGAGGGCGCCGGACCGGCGTCGGTCCTGATGATGACGCCGGGTGGCGCGGAGGTCCCCGGCGCGTCGGCGTCGCCGTGCGGCCAGGGGTTGACCTGCCTGGAGTTTGGCCCGGTGGACGTGACGGCGGCCAACGCAGGCGACTACGTGCTGGAGGTGACCACCGAGCTGGCGTTGCAGAGCATCCCCTACCGGGTCGAGATCGCCAGCGCGCCGCTCTGCACCGGCGCCGCCTGGGCGGACGGCTGCATCTGCCTGGAGGACGCCAACAGCCCGAGCGGGACGCGGGAGGAGGCGACCCTCATCCCGGTGTCTGTGACCGCGCAGAGCGTGGCGTCGCAGACCCTCTGCGGTCCGGGCGAGGACTGGTTCCGCTTCCAGGGGAGCGCCCGCGGTCAGCGGCTGCGCCTGAGCTTCACCCAGACGCGCCCCGACGAGGTGCTGCTGGTCCAGATCTACGCCGGCGTCCTGGGCAACACGCTCCTGGAGGAGTTCATCGCCGCCGGGGACGTGACGCTGGACAACCCGAGCTTCACCGACCTCTGGATGCGGGTGGTGCACGGCGGCGACGGGGTGGGGTATGGCTTCTCCTACACCTTCACGCCCACGCCCACCTGCGGCAACGACGCCGCGGAGCCCAACAACGACCCTGCGCTGGTGTCGGGCTTTGAGACGATCGGCAACTCGTCGGCGGCGGCCTTCGAGCTGAACCGCCTCTGCGGCCCCAGCGACGAGGACTGGTTCCGCGTGGAGTTCCAGGGCTTTGACGACGACCTCGTGGTGCTCGTGGATCGCTACGAGGCGACCCAGCTCCTCCGCGACACCTACCCGATGTTCATGGACTACGAGGACGCCGGCATCGACGAGCAGGCCATCGAGATCGAGATCTTCGACGGGAACCTCCGCTCGGTGGGGCGGATGTCCAGCGCGGAGATGACCTGGGAGTTCCGGCTGACGGGGCTCCCCTTCGGGGAGTACTGGGCGCGGGCGCGGATGGCGCAGCCGGTGGTGGGCGGCTCCCAGCCGATGTACCTCCTGGTGCTCCAGCATCAGCCGGGCTCGGGGCAGAGCTGCCCTGATGACCGCTTTGAGCAGAACGACGGCGCGGCGACCGCCGCGCGCCTGACGCTGCCTGCGGACGACGAGCGGCTCCGGGTGAGCAACCTCGTCTCCTGCGGCGGCGGGCTGGACACCGGGGACTGGTACAAGGTGACGCTGGAGGCCGGGGTGCCCTTCCGGCTGGAGCTGGGCGGCGACAACCTCGACGCGGTGACGCTGCGCCTGCATGAGCCCGATCTGGGCGCCTTCACCGAGGGCGTGGTGCGGACCCCCTGCGACGCCTTCGCGCGCTGCCTCCTGGTGGAGCGCACCATCAACGCCTCGGAGGACTGGTTTATTGAGGTGGTGCGCCGCGATGAGGGCGCGCTCCCCCGCGATCTGGGCTACGAGCTGCTCCTGCAGCGTCCGCTCCCGGAGGAGTAGGTGGGGTCCAGGGGTCGCTGACCCCTGGCCGCCGGGGGGGGCCCCCCCCCCAAAAAAAAAAACAAAAAAAGTTTTTAGTTGGTTTTGTTTTTTTTTATTTGGGGGGGAC
>CAUJGC010000097.1 GCA_963169075.1 Myxococcota bacterium | reverse complement strand
ACCGGATCGATGATCACCGCGTCGCGGGTCTCGGGGTCGAAGACCACATAGGTCATGGTCCAGGTGCGGTCATCAAAGAAAGGCTTGATCTCCATCGTTCACCTCCAGGCCCGCGGCGCGGGCGCATTGACTAGCACGGGGTGGCGCGGGCCCCGCGTCGGGGCGGCGCCTGCTGGCCTCGTCGGGTAGCCTGTAGAGCATCGGCTGTGCCACAATGCAGCCGACGCTTCGAAGTCGGCGGAGAGGGGGCGCGCGCGTCGCGCAGGATACGCGGAGGGTCTGCGTTCCATCTTGTGAGCTATATGTTGCGACATATGCGCGACATCTTGAGCGGCAGAGGCTTGGCCTGCTGCTGCGGCCGTGCTAAGGGAGGGTGTGTGAAGAGCCTCTGGCCTTTGTTTGAGGAGCAGCGCGATGCAGGACCAGGACCCCATCCCCGAACTCTCCGGCTTTGACGCGCAGGCTCGGGAGCGCATCCTGGCGCTGCCGCCGCAGACGTGGGAGGTGATCCGCAAGCACGTCAGCACGATCAACAACACGAACGTGATGCTTTTTTTGAGCTTCACATTTCCCATCCTCTCGCTTGGGCTCGCGATCTACTACTTTGTGCGCCGGGCGAGCTGGGAGGAGCTGCACCAGCAGGCGCCGCTGCCCGAGATCGCGGCGGCGTTCGAGTCGGCGCGTCGGGAGGATCTGATGGCGATGAAGCGGTCCTCGCAGCGGGTGCGTGATCTGGGGCGCTTCTTCGACGCGCGGGCGATGTACAAGTGGCTGATCCTGGGGAACCTGGGGATCACGCTCTTCTGGCTGCTCTGCTGCTGCGCAGGCTTCGCGGCGCCCTTCCTGGCGCGCTGAGGCGTTTGCAAGGGAGCGCGGGCTCCTTTAGAGTGCGCGGCGGCGCCATGTGGCGTCGCCGCGTTGTTTTTGACCCTCTCCGCTGAGCATTGAGCGCGCCATGACCACGACCCACACCTTCCGTCTCTACAACACGCTGAGCCGCACGCTGGAGGACTTCGCGCCGCGCGAGGCTGGTAAGATCGGCCTCTATGTGTGTGGGATGACGGTCTACGATCACGCGCATGTGGGTCACGCGCGGGCGATGGTGGTCTTTGATGCGTTCGTGCGCTACCTGCGCTTCCACGGCTGGGCGGTGCGCTTCGTGCGGAACTTCACGGACGTGGATGACAAGATCATCAAGCGTGCGGCGGAGCTGGGCGAGACGCCGGAGGGGCTGGCGCAGCGCTTCATCGACGCGTTCCACGCGGAGACGGACGCGCTGGGGCTGGGTCGCCCCGACGTGGAGCCGCGGGTGTCCACGTCCATCGAGGACATCCAGGCGATGATCCAGCGCCTCCTGGACCACGGGCACGCCTACGTGGCGGAGGGGACGGTGTGGTTCGCGGTGGAGACGTTCCCGGAGTACGGGCGTCTCTCGGGGCAGCGTGTGGAGGAGCTGCGGAGCGCGGACGAGGTGGCGGGGAAGCGGTCGGCGGCGGACTTCGCGCTCTGGAAGGCGGCGAAGGCGGGTGAGCCGAGCTGGGAGAGCGCCTGGGGGGCGGGGCGTCCGGGGTGGCACATCGCGTGCTCCGCGATGGCGCGGCGTCACCTGGGGGAGCACTTCGACATCCACGGGGGGGGGCTGGATCTGGTCTTTCCGCACCATGAGAACGAGGTGGCCCAGAGCGTGTGCGGCAACTGCGCGCCCTTTGTGAACTACTGGATGCACAACGGCCTCCTGGTGGTGGACGACGGGGCGAAGATGAAGGGCGGCGTGGGCGGCGCCGAGGCGCAGAAGATGGGCAAGAGCCTGGGGAACGTCTTCAACATCCAGCAGGCGTTGGAGAGCTTCCCGGCGGAGGCGCTGCGCTTCTACTACCTCCAGGCGCACTACCGCTCGCCGCTGCCCTGGAGCGGCGAGCGCTCGCTGGTGGAGGCGCTCTCGCAGCTGATGCGCTTCTACGAGGCGCGGGAGCGGGCCGAGCAGCTCCAGGGCGAGGGCGACGGCGCGAAGATCGCGGCGGAGCTGGGCCCCGAGGCGCAGGCGGTGTGGGAGCAGGGTCAGGGCTTTGTGGAGCGCTTCGACGCGGCGCTGGCGCAGGACTTCAACACGCCGATGGCGTTGAGCTACCTCTTTGAGCTGGCGCGGGCGATCAACCGCTTCGCGGATCACAAGAAGGCGCGCAAGCGGGGCGGCCCGGTGGTGGCGCCTGCGCTGGCGGCGTTTGAGCGGGTGGCGGGCGCGCTCGGGCTCTGCGGGATGAGCGTGGAGGCCTTCCACGAGGAGGTCAAGCGCAAGCGCCTCGCGGCGCTCGGCGTGACGCTGGCGGAGGTGGAGGAGGTGATGTCGGCGCGCGCAGCGGCGCGTGAGGCGAAGGAGTGGACGGAGGCGGATCGGCTGCGTCAGGTCCTGCTGGAGCGGCAGATCGCGGTGATGGATACGCCGGAGGGCTCGACCTGGCGCCTCCAGCTCTGAGGCGCCCTGGGCGATCAGCGGGCTCGGTGTGGGTTGATGTGGAGGGTGGCGCCGCGGAGGGGGGTGGCGGCGGCGCAGGCGGTGGTGTCGCGGCAGGCGGTGGGGTAGGCGATCAGCTCCCAGCGTCCCGGCGCAGGGCTGCCCTCCAGGCGCGCGAGCTGGGGTAGCTCCTGGGGGCGCCAGCGTCCGGAGGGATGGCCTGGGCGCAGGGGTCGCTCTCCAGGGAGGATGCGCAGCGGGCCGAAGTTGAAGCGCATCGGGGGGCCGCTCAGGAGGAGGTCGAGGCCGTCGGTGTCCTCCTGGGCGAGGTCGGGGGTGATCTCCAGGCGCTCGATGCGGCAGGCGTCGTCGGGGGTGACATCGGCGCGGAGCCGCCCCAGGGCGTCGAGGGACATGGGGACGTCGAGGGAAGTGCAGGGGGGGAGGTCGGCGTCTCCGAAGCGTGTGCCTGCGGGCCAGGTGTTGAGGCGGGCGTTGGGGGCGGGCGTGAAGATGTTGAGGGTGCCGGCCTCCCGCAAGAGGGTGGCGATCTCCTGTTGGCCGTCGTTGTCGAGGTCTGCGGCGATGAGGCCGCCGAGGAGGGGCGCCGCAGGGATGCCCTGGGCGGCGCGGAAGGTGCGTCGCGCGGGGTCGTCGGGGTGGGGTGCGTTGAGGAGCACCGCGATGGCCTGGGGCTGGAGCTGGGAGGCGACGAGGTCGATCCAGCCGTCCTGGTCGAGGTCTGCGGCGTCGAGGGCGAAGGCGTCGCTGGTGCCCTGGATCTCGACGCAGGCGCTGCTCTGGAGGTAGGGGTGTTGCCCGCTGTTCTCGCAGAGGTAGAGGTTGTCGCTCTCCTTGCAGGTGACCACGAAGTCGTCGTCGCCGTCCTGGTCGAAGTCGCCGGTGACGACGAAGGAGGGTGAGCGGCAGCCTCCCTCGCAGTCCGCGACGCTGGTGGGGCTTGGGGTGCCGCCTGGGCAGATGAGGAAGGGGTTGTTGGGCTGGGTGGCTGGTGGGGTGTTGGGCGTCTCGGGGTCGATGAGCCACACGCTGTGGGTGCGAGGCTGGGTGATGACCAGCTCGTCGAAGCCGTCGTCATCCCAGTCGGCGGTAGCGGCGCTGAGGTAGCCGTTGAGGTTGCCGCCCCAGGCGCAGAAGCCGCATCCCGGGGCGCCGAGGTCGCAGGTGGGCTGCTGGGGCAGGGCGCCGGTCTGTCCGGCGAGGCAGCCTCGGGGGACGGCGCCGACGCGTCCAGCGGCCCAGCGGAGGTTGGGGTTGTTCGCGAGGGCGGTGGTGAAGAGGTCGGTGATCCCGTCGCGGTTGATATCCAGCTCGGTGATGGAGGATGGATATTCTTGTTGATTTTCTACCTCGATCAGGTCAGGCAGGAAGGTGCCGCTTTGGTTGATGGCGACGACGATGAGGTTCTGGGTGACGTGCGTCGAGGCGAGGTCCGTCCAGCCGTCGTGGTTGAAGTCCACGGCGGCGAGGTTGAAGGCGCCGGGCGGGACGCTGAGGATGAGGGGTGGCTCGAAGGTGAGCGCGCCGCCGGGGCTGGCGAAGAAGACGAGGAGGGCGCCGCGCTGGTTGAGGGTGCTGGTGGCGCGGTCGAGGACGGCGAGGTCGAGGCGCCCATCTTGGTTGAAGTCTGCGGCGACGAGGCTGGAGCCGTCGGTCTCGGCGGGGTTGGGGCCGAGGTCGAGGGCGTTGGCCAGGGTCCAGCGTCCGCGGGGTGTGCCGAGCATCGCCCAGAGCTCGGCGCGGATGTCGGTGGTGCCCAGGATGTCCTGGGCGCCGTCTCGGTTGATGTCGTCGATGAGGAGGCGCCTGGGTCCGAAGATGTTGGGTGCCAGCCAGCGCTCCGGGGTGGAGAGGACGTTGTTGCGGACGTCGGTGATGAGGAGATCGCGCTCCAGCTCGCGTCCGACGACGAGCTCTGAGACGCCATCGGCGTTGAGGTCTCCGACGGCGACGCTGCGGAGGCTGCCGCCGAGGAGCGCCGGCTGGGGTTGGGCGTCCTGAATGGGGCCGAGGGTGATGTTGAGCTCGCCCGAGACGGCGTCGGGGGTGATGAGGTCTGCGATGGAGTCGGCGTTGAGATCTCCGACGGCGACGCCGAAGGGTGCGTAGCCTGCGGGGAGGGTGATGGCCTCCTGGGCGAGGGTGCCGTCTCCCTGGCCGGTGTAGAGGGCGACGGCGGCGGAGAGGGTGTTGGTGACGAGGAGATCGGGGTAGGGGTCGGCGTCGATGTGGCCGAGCCAGGAGCGTGTGGGGAAGACGCCCGTGTCGAGCCACTGTGCGGGGTTGAAGCGGCCCTCCCCGTCCGAGAGGAGGACGGCGACGCGCCCGGCGAGGCGATCGAAGGCGAGGTGCGGCGGGGGGCTGGCGACGCGGACGTGATCCATGACGATGACGAGGTCATCGTCTCCGTCGTCGTCGAGGTCTGCGCTGGAGCTGTCCAGGGGGATGAGGATCTCGATGTCGGAGGGCCAGGGGCCCTGTCCGTTGGAGTAGGCGAGGAGGGCGAAGAGCTGGGTGGAGGTGAGGGTGTCGCTGAGGGTCCAGAGGGGGCCGTTGGCGCCGAGGGCGCGCTGGGGGGTGAGCCCCGGGGTGTCCTGTCGTATGGGGGAGGTCCAGACGTCGATGCGCATCTCGGCGAGGAGGCGCTGCAAGGGTGCGTGGAGGTTGGGGGCGATGATTACGGCGAGGTCGTCCACGCCGGGGTCTTCGCCGGGTCCGGTGTAGAAGTCTCCGGTGGTGAGGGCGAAGGGGGCGGCCTCCAGGGTGACGCTGCCTGCGTCGCCGCTGAAGGGTGGCGGTGCAGGGCAGGGCGGCGTGTCGCAGGGCGGCGCGCCGAGCTGCCAGCGGACGCGGTTGGCGCTGCTGACGGGGTAGTCGGAGTCGATGTAGATGAGGTCGCGGTAGGTGTCTCGATCCATATCGACGAGCACCGCGCTGGCGATGGCCTGCGAGGCGAAGACGTAGGCCGGCTCGGGCTGGGGTCGCCAGAGGAGGTCGCGTCGGATGTCCACCTGGAGGAGGCCCTCGGCGCCGGAGTAGGCGCCGTCGATGACGAGGAGGTAGCGGCTGGTGGCGGGGGCGACCCAGGTGAAGCGCTCGGAGAGGGTGCAGGAGGAGGTCTCTCCGAGGGGGTGCTGCGGATCGTAGGCGGGGGTGCCGTCCAGCTCCAGCATGTAGATCGCGGCGGCGTGCTCGGCGCGGAGGTCTACGTCGATGCGCTCGCCCTGGACGGTGGTCAGGCTGAAGACGAGCTCTCCAGCGTCCACGCCGCCGCAGACGCCGCGGAGGCGGTCGGGTCGCCCGCGTGTGCTGACGCTGCGTCGCAGGAGGTTGCCGTCCAGCACGTCGGGGCGGTCCAGGGTGCCGCCGTCGCAGGCGACGCCGGGTGCGTCCAGGACGCCGAGCGCTTCGGGTCGGACCTCCTGCATGGGGTTGTAGTCCAGGGGGCAGTTGTCGAGGACGCAAGGCGCGGCGCAGGCGTTGGGGGCGCCGTCGCCGTCGAGGTCGTCGTCGCAGGCGTCTCCGAGGCCGTCATCGTCCTGATCGAGCTGGTCGGGGTTGTAGAGGTTGGGGCAGGTGTCCACGCTGGTGAGGACGCCGTCGCGGTCGCTGTCGCCGCTGGGGTGGAGGAGGAGCGTGGCGAGGGTAGCATCGTCGAGGCAGGCGGCGCACTCGGGGCAGATGGCGCACTCGGGGCAGGTGGGGCAGGTGGAGTCGGAGGAGCAGGCGCCGCTGGCGTAGCAGCGGGAGGGTTGTGGGAGCGGCTGATCGTCGGGGTCGAGGAAGGCGTCTCGCTCGCTGCTCCAGCGCAGGTTCAGCTCCTGGGGGATGAAGTCGGGGCGCGATATGCGGAGGGTGTGATCGTCGGGGAGGAGGTTCAGCTCAAAGAGGCCGTCGCCGTTGGTGACCGCGGTGTCCACGAGGGCGCCGTCCCGGTAGGCGCTGACGGCGATGCCTTCGTGCTGGGGTTGTCCTTCGAGGCGCAGGCGCTCGATCAGAGGCTGGAACTCGGGGGAGAGGTTCAAGGTGCTCAGATCGTTGATGTCTGGGGCCAGCTCCAGCGCGGCGCTGGTGTTGCGGTGCCCGCGGGCCTGGACGGTGAGGGTGTAGAGCCCGGGCTGGAGCTGGTCCAGCTCGAAGGCGCCGCCTGCGGTGATCAGGGCGTTGCGGGAGGTGTTGCTGCCCGAGAGGGTGACGGTAGCAGTGGCGGGCCAGTCGCGGACGTTGACGGAGGAGGCGAGCTGTCCGCGGAGGGAGGCGCTGCGGTTGGGGAGCAGCTCCACGCCGGTCCACTCTCCGGCGAGCGCGCCGTCCAGGGTGAAGGTGTCGGCCTCGGGGGTCCAGCGGGCCTCGACCTCGGCGTTGGCGTAGTGCTCGCGGGAGAAGCGGAGGGTGACGCTGAGGCGTCCGAGGGGGAGGGCGAAGTCGCCTGCGCTGTCGGTGAGGGTCGAGGCGATGAGCGCGCCGTCCAGGCGCGCCTGGACGATGATGCCCGCGTGCAGCGTCTCGCCCTGGAGGCGTGCGTTGCCGCGGAGGACGACGCTGCGCTCCTGGCTGCTCTGCTCGGGGGTGAGGACGAGGGTGCCGAGGTCCTGATCGCCGCCCTCGATGGAGAGGACCCGGGTCAAGGGGAGGTGCCCCTCCGCGTTGATCTCCAGGGCGTGGAGGCCGAGGGTGCGGAGGCGACCGCTGAGGGCGCCGGTGCTCTGGACCTCCAGCGAGGTGCGTCCGCCTGGGCCGATGAGGGTCACGGTGGCGCGTCGCGCCCAGTCGAGCCCCGCGAGCGAGGAGGTGAGCTGTCCAGAGATGAGGACGCCCTCCCAGTCGGCGTCGCACGGGTTGCCGAGCCCGTCGTCGTCGTAGTCGCGCTGGTCGTTGGAGGCGAGGAGGGGGCAGGTGTCCTGGGTGTCAGGGACGCCGTCGTTGTCGTCGTCGCCGTCGCAGACGTTGCCGATCCCGTCCTCGTCGGCGTCCTCCTGGGCTGCGTTGGGGGTGAAGGGGCAGGAGTCTACGGCGTCGGGGACGCCGTCGCGATCCAGATCGGCGCGGGTGTCGGTGACGCAGGCGCCGTCCTGGCAGCGGAGGCCGAGGGCGCACTCAAGGTCGAGGGAGCACGCGCCGGGGACACAGGTCCCGGCGTCGCAGCGCATCCCGGGGTCGCAGGGGCGTAGGGTGTCGCAGGCTGCCGCCGGAGGTTGTTCAGGTGTGGGGTCATCGGAGCAGCCTGGGGTGACAAGCCAGGTTGTCATCAGGGCGCTGAAGATTGTCGCTCGGAGGGCGCTTGCTGTTGGGGAGGAGCGGTGGGGCATGGGGTGATCCAGCAGCAGGTTGTGAAGCACGTCTCTTTGTATAGCATCGCTCGATTTTTTATTCCAGCGTGATGCGGCATCCAACGTCCCCAGAGCTGGACACGCCGCGAGGCGAGGCCCCGCGGCGTGTCCTGGATGCGCGGCGCCTGGCGGCGCCGCCTCCGGTGAGCTCAGCGGCGGCGCCAGAGGGCCGCCGCGCCCAGGAGGCTCCCCAGGACCCCCGCCACACCCCACGGCCAGGAGGCCGCCCCCGGCGTCGTGGAGCAGGAGAAGGGGTTGCCGCCGCCCGCTGCGAAGGAGTTGGGCTCGGGCTCGGTCGGGGTGGGCTCGCCCGCGTCCGGCTCCTCGCCGCCGACGCAGACGCCGTTGACGCACTGCTGGTCGTCCGCGCAGAAGGTGCCGCCGCAGCTGCCGGTGGGCTCGCAGCCGTTGCGGCCGCACTGCTGGCCCTCGGGGCAGGTCTGTTCGACGCACGCCTCAAAGATGCAGTTGCCCTCGTAGCAGACCTGGCTCTCAGGGCACTGGACGCCGAAGCACTGGTCGAGGACGCAGGCGCCGAGGCGGCAGATGAAGCCCGTGTTGCAGACGATGTCCGCGCAGGCGTCCTCGCAGAGGCCGCCCTCGCAGCGCTGGCCGGGGTCGCAGGTCACGCCGTTGCAGGGGTCCTCCACGCAGGCGCCGTCCTGGCAGACCTGGCCGCTGGAGCAGCTCACGCCGCGGCACGCCGTGATGCTGGAGTATTCGCAGGTGCCGCGCCAGCAGCTCTGGCCCGGCTCGCAGGTCACGCCGTCGCAGGGGTCCGCGACGCACTGGCCCTCGACGCAGATCGTGTCGGCGCCGCACTCCACGCCGCGGCAGGCGGGATCGGCGGTGCAATCGCCGTCCACGCAGACCTCCGCCGGGGGGCAGATCCGGCCCACGCAGCGGTCCACCAGGCAGAAGCCGTCCGGAGCGCAGTAGAAGCCCGCCGGGCACTCGCCTGCGGCGCAGCGCTCGGCGCACTCGCCCTGGATGCAGGTCCGCCCGGCGACGCACTCGGGGTTCTCGTCGAGCTGTCCGTCGCAGTCGTTGTCGAGGCCGTCGCAGAGGTCGGGGCCCAGCTCGCCGCAGGTGCCGCAGGCGTTCGTCTCGCCCTCGTCCACCTGGCCGTCACAGTCGTTGTCGGTGCCGTCGCAGACCTCGGTGGGGAGGATGCCGCAGGTGCCGCAGGCGTTCTTGACGTTCTCGTCCGTCTCGCCGTCGCAGTCGTTGTCGATGCCGTCGCAGACCTCCTCGGGCTCCTCGCCGCAGGAGCCGCAGCGGTTGGCGACCCCCTCATCGACGGCGCCGTCGCAGTCGTCGTCCACGCCGTTGCAGGTGTCCGCGGCGACCTCGCCGCAGGTGCCGCAGGCGTTGAGGACCTCCTCGTCGGTCTCACCGTCGCAGTCGTCGTCGAGGCCGTTGCAGATCTCCTCGGGGGTCGGGCCGCACTCGCCGCAGGCGTTGAGGACGCCGTTGTCGGGGACGCCGTCGCAGTCGTCGTCGAGGCCGTTGCAGATCTCCTCGGGGTTGGGGCCACAGGCGCCGCAGCGGTTGACGACGCCCTCATCGACGAGGCCGTCGCAGTCGTCGTCGCTGGTGTTGCAAGTCTCTTGCGGCACCGCGCCGCAGGTGCCGCAGAGGTTGGAGACCCCCTCGTCGATGAGGCCGTCGCAGTCGTTGTCGTCGCCGTCGCAGGCCTCTTGCGGCACCGCGCCGCAGCCGCCGCAGAGGTTGGCGACCCCCTCGTCGATGCGTCCGTCGCAGTCGTTGTCGTCGCCGTCGCAGGCCTCCTGGGGCACCGGCCCGCAGCCGCCGCAGAGGTTGGCGACCCCCTCATCCACGCGGCCGTCGCAGTTGTTGTCCTGGCCGTCGCAGACCTCGACCCCCGGGGCCGTCACCGCGACGCACTGGTAGGCCCCGTTGAGGCAGCGCTGCTCACCGACGCTGCACACCCCCACGAGCCCCGTCGCGCAGGCCTGACCGCCGCCCGGGTTGCCGTCGTCGATCTGGCCGTTGCAGTTGTTGTCAAAGCCGTCACAGGTCTCCGGCGCCGCGATGCACACGCTGGAGACGCTCAGCTCCTCCAGCACGGGGCCGATGAAGTCGTTGCGGGTGAAGAAGAAGACCTCCGCCTCCAGCCAGCGCCCCGTGCCAGGGATGTCGCCGCCGTTCACCATGTCCACGAAGGTCGCGTTGGCGAGCCCCGCCTCGGTGTTGGCGACCCGGACCCGGACCCGGAGCTGTCCGCCCTCCGGGACGTTCCCCAGCCAGGAGAGCGTCTCCCACTCCAGGTTCTCACGGCCGCTGTCGTGGACGACGCGCCAGTTGCCCGAGCGCAGCGTCACCGAGCGGAGGTTGTACCCCGCCATGTCCGAGTAGGTGTAGGGCTCGCTGCCGCAGGTGGGGTAGGTCGCCACCACCGAGCCGTCCGAGGAGCGCAGCTTGGACACCGTGCCCCCCAGCGCGCCGTTCTCGCCGTTGGGGCAGGGGAAGTCCTGATAGTTGGCGCCGCCGCCGTTGTAGTTGACCACCCAGATGAAGCCCCGCGCGTCCGGGGTGATGCCGACCGTGCCGATGCCCGTGGGGACCGCCAGGATGGGCACCCCCGTGACGCGATCCACCTTGACCGCGTAGCTGGGCGCCGTCTGCCAGCTCGTCTGCGGGTTCTGTCCTGCCGGGATGTCATTGAAGACCGCCCAGACAAAGCCGTTGGCGTCTACCGCCACGCCGCGTCCGCCGTAGGGGCCCGCGCCGCCGCCTGCCGCCATGATGACCGACTGGACGTTGATGTTCTGCAAGATGCCGTTGCCCTGGCTGATCGCGCAGGTCGCCGCCCCGTTGGGACACTGATAGTCTCCGTCCAGGCGCATCAGGTTCAGGCTATCCTCCGCCTGCCCCGTCGTGTTGTCGCGCCAGTAGGTGCCCCAGAGATCGCCGTCGATGTCGGTGGAGACGCCGTAGATGCGGGCCTGGTTGAGGTTGTTCAGCGTCCAGGTCTGCTCGATGGCTCCCGTCTCGCCGTTGACCCGCTGGACGGCCTTACGCCCGTCCAGCCAGCTCGTCGTGCTGAAGACCCGGTTGTAGGGGTCGATGGTCAGGCCGTAGGAGGGCTCCGGGTTCTGAAAGGTCTGGAGGATGTTGGTCTGGAAGGTCTGCGTCCGCGGGCGGATCTTCATCCAGCCATACTGCCCCTGGGCCCCCACCTGCGAGCTGGAGATCCAGACGTCGTTGTTGCTGTTGATCGCGACGCCGCGGGTGTTGGAGCCCACGTAGTCGGTCACGCCGGTGATGGCGCCGTTGGCTGCGGAGAGACGAAAGGCTCTCCCGTTGGTGTCGTAGCGGAGGCTCACCCAACAGTTGAAGTCCAGATCCACCGCGGTGCGCGATGGCCCGATGCCCTGGACGACCCCGTTGGGCAGGTTCTGGGTGATGTCGGTGACGCTCAACACGCGCCCCGAGACGGTCGAGATCCGGGAGACCGTGCTCGAACCGGAGTTGGACACCCAGAGGTAGGGCGTCTCGATGTTCCCCAGGTTGAGCTGGAGCTGATCAGGGACCTCGGTCGCGTTGACGTTCACCGCGGCGCCCTGTCCGAAGTCTGCGGTGGTCGTCCACTTCTTGCGATAGGTCTGCGCTTCCGCGCTCGACGCCAACACCGCGAGGAGGACAAACGCCGCGAGGGGCGCTGCCTTGAGGAGCGGGCTCTGTTTCATGGGGGGACTCCTGCGGGCTTGAGCAGATAAGGGGCTTGCGAGCGGGTGACAATTTTGGGCTGGGTAGGCCCAAGGTGCCGGAGCGCGATGGATCGCATGCGGCTACGCGCGAGGCCTGGACGCCAGCGCCATCATAGCGCCTCTGGTGTGCGACACAAGCCCCGAGAATGGCTGGCTTTGGGCTCCAGGGCGCGCGCTCAGGTGTGGCTTGGCTCGTGCATGCAGTCTGGGTGGGAGGCTCAACGCAAAACTTTGCGTTGAGCACTTGACCCCTGAACGTCTTGTCTTTAGATCCCTGATTGGCGAGCCCCCTCGTGCTTGAGCAGCGCCAGCGTTATCGAATGGTCGGGCCTGGTTGATTGCTGAACCCCGTGTACCCTCAACCTGCAGCGAGTCCCGTGATGCACAGACACTCCACCACCACCCTCCTGGCGCTGCTCGTCACGACGCTCCTGGGCGTCGTGGCCTGCCAGCCCGGCGGGGATGCGCCGCCAGCGCCTTCAGATGATCTGAAGACGCGCGAGGAGGCCGTCACCTGCGAACCTCCCACCATCACCGTCGCCAGCCCCGTCGTAAAGGAATGCGGCGGCGCCAACACCTCGGTCTTCATCAACCCGACGGTCAGCTCCGCCTGCGACCCGCTCCCTGCGGTGTCCTTCTTCAACCTCACCACCAACCAGAACACCACAGACCCCGCCACCTACCCCTTCGGCGGGACCTCCGTGCGCATCACCGCCCAGGACAACGTCGCCGACAACCGACCCTCCTTCTCCAAGGTCGTCGCCGTCAGCGTCCGCGACACCCTCCCCCCCGTCATCAACGCGGGCTCCGACCTCACCGCCCAGTGCACCTCACCTCTCGGCGCCCAGGTCGTCCTCAACACGCCCTCGGTCAACGACGTCTGCGACAGCCAGCCCCTGGTCCGCTCCGACGCGCCCACCCCCCCCCTCTTCCCCCTTGGCACCTCCACCGTCACCGTCGAGGCCGTCGACTCCACCGGAAACCTCAACAGCGACTCCTACAACATCTTCGTCCAGGACCGCGTCAACCCCGTCATCAACGCAGGCGAGGACCTCGTCATCGCCCAGTCCGGCAACTGCAACGCGGGCTCCGGACCCGGCACCGGCACCCTCGTCACCCTCCCCGAGCCCTCCGTCACCGACGCCTGCACCGACCCCGCAGACATCGTCATCTACAACAACCGCACCAACACCCGCGAGCGCGAGCTCTGCCTCCCCAACAACGCCACCACCAGCGTCGTCTGGACGGCCCTGGATCGCAGCGGCAACTCCGCCCAGGACTCCATCAGCGTCCAGGTGACCGCAGGCGCCCTCCCGGTGGCGGTGTCCAACCCCCCCACCGGATGGCGCAACACCAACGCGACGGTGGCGGCGAACGTCCAGGGCGGCGTGGGACCCTACACCTGGCAGATGCGCGGCAGCGCGGGGCCCTCCAACAACCTGGGCACGGGCGCGAACGCCACGGGCAACTTCAGCGCCGAGGGCACCTACTGCCCGCTCTACGTCTCCGCCCGGGACAGCAACGGTCAGGTCGGCGTCAACGCAGGCACCTGCTTCGGCATCGAGACGACCGCTCCCGTCGGCCTCTACGACGCGGTGCCCCTCCAGTGGCTGGACCCCAACAACCCCAACGCCACCCGCCCTGTGGACCCCGGCAACCCCCAGACCTGGCCGGTCTTCTTCGCGGGTGAGCGCTTCCGCGCAGAGGTCGGCGCGGGCGACCCCAACGGCGTCGCCCGCAGCGGCGTCGGCTCCGTCCGCCTCGTCATCGACCCCGGCACCCCCAACGCGCACCCCGTCATCGACGTGACCACGCAGCTGGGCGGCGCGCTGCCGACGGGACCGCTGGCGGTCCGTCAGCTGGGCTGCAACACCGCGGACGTGGCCTGCGGCGCGGACAAGCAGGTCCGCGTGGGCGCCCTCGCCCCCGGACAGCACTCCATCCGCCTGACCGTCGCGGACGTCGCCGGCAACACCTTCGTCCAGAACAGCCCCTTCCGCGTGATGAGCTACCAGGAGGCCCTCGGCCTCTTCCGCAACTACATCACCAACCTCAAGAACACCAACCCCGACGACACCGCCGACCCCTACCTCGACGAGGCCAACGAGCTCCTCGCCTCCGCCGAGCGCCTCTTCAGCGATGTCCCCGGCTACGCCTTCCTCATCACCCGACGCGTCATGCAGCTCCTGGACGACGCCGAGGGCTTTGACACCGACACCGTCGCCCTCCGCCAGCTCATCGCCCGCGCGATGAAGGCCGAGGTCCAGCGCCTGGTGGACGCCACCGAGGCGCAGAACTTCACCGACTGGCCGATCCTGGACCAGCCCGGCGGCACGGGGCGCTACAAGACGCGGACGCTGCTGACGGGGCGTGACTTCGAGTTCTCCGTCGAGGTCGGCCCCACCCTGCAGGTGGCCCGCCAGCGGCTCACCGAGGCCGACGACCGCTTCGCCCGCAGCAGCTACCTGGACACGGTGGACGCGTCCATCAAGGGCTTCGACGCCATCGCGGTCCTCTACAACGACGCCTCCTTCGCCTCGGTCATCAACCGCCCTGTCCGCACCCTGGCGGACGGGACCCCCGAGCGCACCTACCGCATCACCACCCCCCTCTCCTTCGGCAAGGAGATCGCCCAGAGCCTCGTCGCCCAGATCAACCGCGTGGCGGACGATCCCGGCGTGCCGGCGGCGGCGCGGGCGACGCTGAACTCGGTGAAGGACCGCATGGAGGTGTTCCTCGCGGCGGTGGAGCTGGTCGGCTCCTCGACCAACACCTTCAGCAACGAGCGCCTGGTGCGCGAGATCTACATGAACGCCCAGCTGGCCATCGAAGAGATGCGCGAGCTGCAGACGCGGGTCGTCTACACGCACTATTGGCAGACGCAGCTGGCGTATGTGCTGACCTACGTGCTGAACTTCTCGCTCTACGAGGGCGTGACGGCGTACACGCAGTACCCGCCGATCCTGTCGCTGGGGGCGGACATGGATGAGCGCGTGTACATCTCGGAGTGCCGCTACGACCGGGCCGTGCAGGCCATCGTGGACGGCCGCCTGGAGGGTAACATCGCGTCGGCGCTGGACACGTTCATCGCGTCCAAGTGCCTGATCCTGGACATCTACAACGAGTACTACGGGAACAACCCGGGTCTGCCGACGGACCGCCCGATCGACCCTTCGGAGTACGGGTGCACGGCGGCCGACATGGCTGCGATCGACGCGCTTGTGCTTGAGGACGAGTGCCCGTGCTTCAACGGGGACGCGGTGGCGGGTGTCCTGGACGACAACTGCGACGGCATCGACGACAACTGCAACGGCCGCGCCGACGAGGACTTCGTGGGTGTGACGTGCGGTCAGGGGGGTTGCACGGCGGAGGAGCAGTGCATCAACGGTCAGCGCTTCGCGTGCATCCCGCCTGAGCCGACGGCGACGGTGGACATCACGTGCGACGGTCTGGACGATGACTGCGACGGCGTGGTGGACGACGACTACGTGGGCGAGACGTGCGGGACGTGCGGTTGCTCGGGTCAGGCGACGTGCGTGAACGGCGTGGAGACGGCGTGCGCGCCGCGTCCTCCGAGCCCTGAGACGTGCGACGGGGTGGACAACAACTGCGACTGCCGTATCGACGAGGGCCTCGACGAGGACCAGGACGGCTTCGGGGCGCTCGCGGGTGCGCAGTGCTCGAACGTGGGGGTGGACTGCGACGACACGAACCCGTTCATCTTCCCCGGTGCGCTGGAGGTGTGTGACCAGCGCGACAACGACTGCGACGGTCAGACGGACGAGAACGTGCTGAACGCGTGCGGTAACTGCCTGTCGGGCTGCAACGTGAACAGCTACGGCGTGTGCAACAACTGCGTCCCGTTCAACCCGACGCCGGGTGTGAACGCGGACAACGTGGAGCAGGCGCCGGATGGGAGCCTCTCGCTCTCGTCGCAGTCGGTGACCTCCAAGGTCGCGTGGGTGGTCAGCTCCGGTGGCAACCGCCAGGTGTACAAGCTGGACACGGCGACGGGGCGTCAGCTGGGTCGCTACCGCACCCCGAACGACCCCTCCCGCACCGCGGTGGACAACGACGGCAACGTCTTCATCGCCACCCGCGGCTCGGGCACCGCGACCAAGATCGCCAACTGGACCTCCATCTGCGACACGGATCTCTCCCGCTGCGCGTGCCGTGATCGCAACGGCGACGGCGTCATCACCACCTCCAAGGACACCAACGGCAACGGCGTCATCGAGGACGCCGAGTTCCTGGACGTCGCCAACTCCTGCGCGGACGACGGCAACATCTCGGACTGCCGCGACGAGTGCATCGACTGGGTGTCGCCCTACGTCGGCTCCGGCCCCCGCGCGGTGTCGATCGACCTGAACGGCTTCATCTGGGTGGGTGATCTGAACGGACAGCAGAACAAGCTGAACCCGACCACGGGCGCCATCATCTCGCAGATCAACACCAACGTCTCCAACGCCTACGGCTCGCTCATCGACTCGACCGGTCGCCTCTGGTTCCCGGCCTGGGCCGGTACGGGCTGCATCCAGAGCCTGAACACCAACACCAACGCCCTCAGCAGCGTCTTCTGCCAGCCCTGGGGTGACCGCTCCAGCTACGGCATCGCCCTCGACGGTCAGAACCGGATCTACCTGGCGACCTACTGCAACGGCAGCTACATCGCCTCGCGCTATGATCCGGCTGCCAACTACTGGGTTCGTATCAACCACCCCACCACCAACACCTCGGGCGGCTGCACCCGCGGCGTCACGGTGGACCCCTCAGGCAACGTCTGGGTCAGCCACTGGGGCGGCTCGGCCAACCGCGTGACGGCCTTCTCCTCGAACTTCGGGAACTCGACGCCCTACACGCCTACGGCGGTGAAGGACATCACCTTCAACACCAACGACTGCTCCGGTGTTCTGGGCGTGGGTATCGCGTCCAGCTCCAGCACGGACAACCTGTGGACGGCGTGCTATTACAGCTCGCGGGTCGCGGTCAACAGCACCGAGCCCACCTCGAACGCGCTGGCGTTCTTCCCGATCGGTAACGCGCCGTATGTGTACTCGGACTTCACGGGTAACCTCTTCCAGACGTTTACGGCGCCTCGCGGCACGTACTCGGAGTTCGTCGACGGGTGCCCCGGCACGACGTCGGTGGACCGCTGGGACAAGCTGATCTGGAGCGGCACGGTGCCGGCGAACTCGCAGGTGGAGCTCCGTGTCCGCACGGGCAACACCAACGCCGAGCTCTCCAACGCCCCCTGGCGTG